>JAZSNX010000166.1:0-2794 GCA_045536665.1 Eubacteriales bacterium | reverse complement strand
TGGCTCACAGAACGACATGGCTACGATCCGACTTTGGAGGAGGCAGAGGCGCTTTCCGACCGTATAGCAATTATGAAGGACGGAAGACTGCTTATGTGCGACACGCCCGATAGCATCAAAGCGCACACGGGCGAGACGAGTATGGACAAGGCTTTCGTTAAGATAGTAAGGGGGACTGACGAATGAGAATGCTCACCTTTGCAAAGAGAAATTTTAGGGAGATCGTGCGCGATCCCTTGAATTTGTGTTTCCTTTTTGGGTTTCCGATAGTGCTTTTGCTATTGCTGAGCGCGATTCAGGCGAATATCCCTGTAAGTATGTTTGAGATACAGCATCTTTCGCCGGGTGTTGCGGTGTTTGGTCTTGCTTTTATGACACTGTTTTCGGCTACCGTCATAGCAAAGGACAGACAAAGCAGCTTTATTCACCGTCTTTACACAACACCGATGACACCTGCGGATTTTATCCTTGGGTATACGCTTCCAATGATACCGATAGCCATATCGGAGGCGATTGTCTGTTATATACTTGCTATCGCTTTGGGGCTTAAGATAAGTGTAAATATACTGATTTCCATTGTATTTGTTGTTCCGATAGCGCTTTTATATATAGGCTTAGGACTGCTCTGCGGAAGCGTATTTAACGACAAACAGGTGGGGGGAATATGCGGCGCGCTTTTGACCAATGTGTCGGCATGGCTGTCGGGCATCTGGTTTGACCTTGAGCTCGTAGGCGGTGCTTTTAAAAAGATAGCGTATATGTTACCGTTCGTTCACGCCGTTGAGATGCAACGCGCAGTCATCGAGGGAGACTTTTCGGGCGCGTTACCGCATCTGTGGTGGGTCCTCGGTTATGGCATCGCCGTGCTTGCCTTGGCAGTGCTTTTGTTCTTGCGTCAAATGAAAAAACAATAAAAACAAAGCGTATCTCGCTGAGATACGCTTTGCTTTTATTTTCTGCCGCAAAGCATATTTAGATAAGAATATTTTTGCTTGTCAATAGAGCATAGCTGTGCCTCGGTTATGCGATACGCCCAGTTTTCCTCTGATGTTCCGGGTGTGTTCATTCGCGTGTCCGCACCGTAAACGAGAATATCCTGAATAGGGAATATGACCGTGTCTGCGTGGCTTGCCAGCATAGTTTTAATTATCATCTCGCAGCTGCGACTCCAGTCGTTCTCATCGCAGTTGCAGTAGTCAAACATCTCGCTTCGGTCTTTTGGATTTACTTCCCAAACGTGTCCGAGAAGCGTGTTGTTGTCGTGCGTTCCCGTGTAGGCAATGCAGTTTTTGGGGTAGTTATGGGGAAGATGGGGGGACTGCCTGTCACCGAGAAAGGCAAATTGGAACACCCTCATTCCCGGGAATTTACTGTATTTCAGCAGATTGATGACATCGGGTGTGATGTCTCCAAGGTCCTCGGCAATTATCAGCTTGTCACCCGCAACTGAGCGTATCTTGTCGATAAACGCTCTGCCGGGTCCCTTGACCCATTTGCCCTCTTTTGCTGTTTTCGCGCTTGCGGGTACGCTCCAGAAGGAGGCGAGACCGCGGAAATGGTCGATACGAACGCCGTCAAAAAGCGTTAGCATATATTCGATACGGCGACACCACCAGGCGTAGCCGTCGGACTTCATTTGCTTCCAGTTGTATAGAGGGTTGCCCCAAAGCTGACCGTCCTTGGCAAAATAGTCGGGCGGAACACCCGCGACACACGTGGGGTGTCCGTCCTTGTCAAGGAGGAACTGCTCCTTGTTTGCCCAAACGTCGGCGCTGTCGTGAGCGACGTATATCGGTATATCGCCGATTATTTTTATGCCCTTTTCGTTGGCGTATTCCTTGAGCTCCGCCCATTCGGTGAAGAACTCATACTGAACGAATTGCCAGAAAAACAGCTCGTCGCTGTCGGGTGCTGTGACCGTCCATTCCCACCACGGAGCGTCGCCGTTAGCGCTTTTAAGCGCGAGAAAATGAGCGGCGTTCGCAAGCTCGGAGTGCTTTTTCATAAAAGAGTTGACCTTTCTGAGCGTGTTTGTGTCAACACGGCTTGCGGCAAGACGCAAAAGCGGCAGCCTTTCCTTAGCAAGTCTTTGATACTCACAAAGATAAGGTGAGGCCTGCTTGGCATCTTCAAGCTCGGTCTTAGTTAATAATCCTTTTTTATGCAGCGTGGGTAAGTCGATAAAATATGGATTACCGCTGAATGCGGCGTAAGATTTATATGGTGAATTGCGGTCGTCCGCCATACAAAAGGGAAGGACCTGCCAATATGTAAAGCCGCCGTCGGCGAGGAAGTCAACAAAGCTTCTTGCCTCGTCACCGAACGAGCCTATCGAATATTCTCCCCAAAGCGAGGATACGTGCATAAGCACGCCGCTTGCTCTTTTCATACAATACCTCTTAAGTGATTTGATGATACTATTATATCACAACAAAAGGACTTTTTCAACCGTTAAGAAGCAATACGGCGATATTTATAATTTAAAAAAGAAAAACGTAACCGTACTTTTCTATTAAATTAAGCTTACTGTATCAAACACAAACAGTCACTCAACAATAGTATTGGCGCTTTAATATAACTTCCTTAAAGCTCTTGAAACAGGTGAGGGGAAAGCTTCTTTCAAGAAGCTTTCCCCTCAAAAAACGTATCCTTACTTTATCGGCTCGAAATCGGCCGCGCCGTGCTTGCAGAGCGGGCAGACGATATCCTCGGGGAGCTCCTCTCCCTCGTATACCCAGCCGCATATCTGGCAGACGTATCCCTTTTTACCCTCTGTCTCGGGCTTGGGCTTGAC
>JAZSNX010000182.1:0-6115 GCA_045536665.1 Eubacteriales bacterium | reverse complement strand
CAGTTTTCGGGGTACTTACCATGAATGTTGCCGATACCTGCGGCAAGCATTGTAACACCGAGATCTGCGATCATCTTGCACTCCTCGGGATCTGCGCACTCACCAGCGCCAACAACTCCGTCTTCCTCACCGCCGATAGAGCCAACCTCAGCCTCGAGGGAAAGTCCCTTCTCGTTACATACCGCAACGAGCTCCTTGGTCTTTTCAACGTTCTCAGCAATGGGATAGTGAGAACCGTCGAACATTACGGAAGAAAAGCCTGCCTCGATGCACTTGTAGCATCCCTCGTAAGAACCGTGGTCAAGGTGAAGCGCTACGGGAACGGTGATCTTGAGCTCCTCGAGCATTCCGTTTACCATACCAACGATGGTCTTATAGCCTGCCATATACTTACCTGCACCCTCGGAAACACCAAGGATAACGGGAGAATTCATCTCCTGAGCGGTAAGAAGAACTGCCTTAGTCCATTCAAGGTTATTAATGTTGAACTGACCAACGGCATATTTGCCTGCCTTTGCTTTTTGAAGCATTTCTTTTGCTGAAACTAACATATTTATGTCTCCTTTAATTTTATTCCTCGAATATTATACACCATATGAATTCAAAAATCAAGAGATAATGATAATTTTTTGACATATATTTATAAAAATTAACAATTAGTTTGTAGAAAAAACATATGGGTAATGCTATACTATACCTAACGACAGTTTGGAGACTACATATGCATAGTAAACAGGGCTATAAAACATACGTAAAAGAAATGGCAATAATATCAATGTGCACCGCAATGATCGTCGTTTCATCTTGGATCGCTATTCCGTTCACTGTAAGCTTCACGCTCCAAACGCTCGCAATATTCGTTATATCAGCGCTTTTTAAGCTGAGAATATCGCTTAGCGCAGTCGTGATCTACGAATTACTGGGACTTTGCGGATTGCCTGTTTTTTCGGGTTTTACATCGGGTCTGTCGGCAATTATAGGACCAACAGGCGGTTTTATCATCGGCTTTATGCTTATACCTGTGATTGTCAGAGTGTTCAAGGCTAATAGCAACGCTGTACTTACGCTTTCGATGCTTGTCGCCCTGCTGGTTTGTTATGTGCTTGGCACGCTTTGGTTTGCGATGCTTTACGGTACTCTGTCATTTCAAGGCATTTTAAATGCGGTTCTCGTATGTGTCCTGCCATTTATCTTACCCGACATTGCAAAGATAGTCCTGGCGGTTTTTTTATCATCAAGACTAAAACGCATATTATGATCTAACGCTTGAGGAGGAAACAATGAATAATAACGACGATATCAAGAAAATACTTATTGAAGTATATGATGCGCTTTGTGAAAAAGGCTACGACCCAACCAAGCAGATAGCGGGATACATACTTTCAGAGGATCCAGTATACATAACAGATTGGAATAACGCAAGAGGCAAAATATCTCATATCAACCGAGACGAGATATTATCGGCTCTTATAAAGAATTATCTTGAAATAGAATAGGATATCAAGGAGGAAACAAATGAATATAAAAAATATTTCATTCAAGCTTGTTTCCTTCTTTTTGATGCTGATACTACTGTCCTGTGTATTCTCCGCTACTTCCCTTGCCGCTGGCAGTGAGCTTCCAAAGATAGAATACGCAACCGACGCTTGTCTATATAGTATAAACGCCGATAAGTTTGTTTTCAAGCACAGCGACAATGATATCATATTCCCCGCAAGCGCTGTAAAGATGACAACGGGACTTATAGCCTGTGAGCTTCTTGAGAACAGGCTTGATGAGCGGATAATCATAACAGAGGATATGCTCGAAGGCGCACAGGGTGCAAGCATAAGGCTAAAGGCGGGAATGAGCGTTACCGTCGAGGAGCTGCTATTAGGGCTTCTTTGCGGCGGTGGAAACGATGCGGCAATAGTTATCGCAAGGCTGTGCTCTAAGAGCTTAGAAACGTTTGTCGAGCTTATGAACGACAAGTCTGATGAATGGGGATTGCGCTCAACGAAATTCACTAATCCCACAGGTCTTGACGATAAGAATATGACCTCTACGCTTTCAGATATTCTTTTGCTTGCCAAGCGTGCCAGTCAGAATGAGCTTTACGTTCGCTTAAGCTCAACACCTTATTTCAGCTATTCTCCATATGATAACGATCAAACGATAAAGATATATAATAGAAACGCGCTTATCAGTACCTACTATGTTGACGGATATAGAAATTCATACGTAATGGGACTTATGTCGAGCAATACGGATCTCGGCGGATTTTCCACTATCGCGTATGCGGAGCGCGGTGATGATAAATATATATGCATCGTTATGGGGGCGCAGGAGTATAACGGAACGATATATTCCTATGAATACGCAAATATACTGCTCTCATACGCGTTTAACAATCTAACTTATAAAAGGGTGATTGAGAGCGGTACGGGCGTTTGCTCGGTAAACGTTGAGCTTGCATCACCCGAGAACGGCAAGGATACCGCAACAGTACTTTGCGTCGCAAGTCAGGATGCATATGCGCTGATACCAAATAATATTGATATTGATAGAGACTTGGAGTATAGATATTATCTTCATTACGATACTCTACAAGCGCCGCTTTCCGAAAGAACTGTTGTTGGCGGAGTTGATATCATATATGACGGTGAGATAATCGCCACCTCAAAGCTTATAACAACTCATAGCTTAGAGGCAAACCCTCTTCTCAAGTTTCTGCACGACGCACGAGCCTTCTTGAGTGGACGGGCATTTATACTTTGCGCTTGCTTTGTTATTGTATCACTATTGCTGTATTTTTATATTTTCCTTTTGAAATCTCGCAGAAAGAGCGTAAAAAATATTAACTATAAAAATTTCTATTAATAAAAAATCCCCTGCTCTTTTTTGAGCAGGGGGAGAATGTTATTTTTTATTAGCAGGATCGGGCTTGCGATTGCCAATACCCGCAAATATTCTGAAATTTCTGTGACCCGCAAAGTATGCGATCCAAGAGATTATGATAGCCGGAACGGTAATAACGAAATACGTCCACCAATAGTGCTGTAAGCTGTTTCCAAACATATTGATAGCGGTCATAAGTCCGAGATACATTCCCTCGGTAAATATCGACGCTACACGTGCGATAAACGTCATAGTTCCCGCCCATTTTGCTGTCGCCATATCACGGTATCCGATCGTATAAACGATAGCGATGAGGAAGTTTGGAATGTTGGCTACAAGAGACATCAAAAGTCCTGTATGAGGACGGTACGGCTTTTTACCAACGTCTACCGATATCTTATCCTTAGCTCCTATTTCCCAAGTCATAGTGTAGATCAAAAATAAATAGAATATTACCGCGAATATACTTACAACAAGAGTAAGCGTCTTATTGCCCGAAGCGGTAGTTGCCATAGCAAGGACAGCTCCGAAAATAGATATTGCGAACTGGTTTACGAACATCTTTATTATACTGTATGAATACTGACCAAAGAAGCCCTTCACGATATACCTCCGTGATAAATCATATTACATACATTATAAACAATCCCTCGCTCTTTTTCAATAACCTGTAATAAAAGTTTACACTTTATCAACTAAATTCTCACTTAAATATAACACAATCTCAAAAAAGTAAGGAGAAAAATATGCCCTACAGCGTACCTCTAAATACGCTCCCTCCTCTTGTAAAGGAGTTTGCGTCATACAAATCAGTAATTCAAAACGCATCCGAAAAAACAGTATCCGAATATTTGCTCGATCTGCGTACATTTTTCAGGTTTCTCATAGCGCGCGACAAAAAGATAGACGTCGGAAGCGAGGAATTTGAAAATATAGATATCAGATGTGTGGATATTGATTACATACGAAATATAACTACCGAGGACATCTACGAATTTCTTATGTATGCCGACAACGTAAGAGGCAATATGGCGGCGGCAAAGTCAAGAAAGCTGTCCTCTATCAAGGGATTTTTCAAGTATCTCACTACTAAGCGAATGATGCTTGAGGACAATCCCGCGGCAAATATTGAAGCTCCCAAGAAAAAACAAGCGTTGCCGAAGTTTTTGACACTTGAGGAGAGCCTTGAGCTTCTCAAGGCTGTAAAAAACGATAAGGAGTCACGGACGATCGTCAGAGATTATGCGATAATCACGTTGTTTCTTAATTGCGGAATGCGTGTTTCCGAGCTTGTCGGTATCGACCTTGAGGACGTTGACGCACAGCTTCGCTCGTTGACCGTAACGGGTAAAGGAAACAAACAACGTATCGTTTATCTCAACGACGCTTGCAGATCGGCGCTTGCAGATCATATTGATGAAAGACTTAGCGATAAACACAAGGGCTCTCCAAGCCACGCGCTTTTTCTTAGCAACCGTGAACAACGCATTAGCGTAAAGACAGTACAATGGCTGGTTTATAAATACCTCGATATGGCAGGACTTGAATCCAAGCACTATTCCGTTCATAAGCTGCGCCATACAGCCGCTACGCTTATGTATCAAACGGGTAACGTTGACGTTCGTGTTCTTAAGGATATACTTGGTCACGAGCAATTAAACACTACTCAAATATATACTCACGTCAGTAACCGCAGTATGGAAGAGGCTATGGAGAAAAACCCCCTCGCATCTCTCGGCGGCGTTGATGATGATAGTGATGAATAAAGATAAGGGCAACCATATGGTTGCCCCTTTTTTTACTAAAGTATTATACAGATAAGTCCGCCGCTGCCTTCGTTGATTATGCGCTCAAGCGTCTCGGAAAGCTTTGTGAGCGATTCCTCGGGCATATGCTCGAGCTTTGTATGAAGTCCCTCGTTTACAAGCTCGTAAAGGCTCTTTCCAAACACGTTGGACTCCCATATACGCCCAGGCTCTGCCTCATATTCCTTAAGCATATATTTTACGAGGTCTTCGGACTGCTGCTCCGTACCCACTATCGGGTTTATCTCGGTTTCTATATTGGCGCGAATCATATGTATCGACTGCGCCGATGCGCATAGGCGGACGCCGTACCCTCCAGATTGCTTTACTATCTGCGGCTCTTCAAGATGCAGTTCTTCAATAGTTGGCATAACTATTCCATATCCCTTCTCTTCCGCAGCTTCAAGTGCCTGTGCAACTCTGTCATACTGCTTTTTAGAAGTCGCAAGCTCACGAAGAAGCGCTATGAGTGTTTCCTCGCTATCTATCTCAAAGCCCGTCAGCTCGCTGATAACGTTATAATAAAGTGAATTATCAAGCTCAATACTTGCATACGCCTTTCCACTGCCAAGGTCTATCTCATCAAGTGAATACGACTTGATATATTCATTTTCCGCAAGCGCGGTCATAGCGTCTTTTATGTCCCCTGCTTTGCTTATCTTATCCGCGCAAGCACGGACAGTCGAGTATATAGAAGCCTTTATCTCGTGTGTCGCGTCAATAGCGCTCATCCACGAGGGAACGCCCACTCTAAGCTCGGTAACGGGAAATTCGTGCAGTACAAGGTCAAGTATGTTTCTTATATCCTCCGCATCAAGATCCGAACAGCTGACAAGAGCTACCGGTACTTTGTACTTAGCCTCAAGCTCATATGCAAGAGCAATTGCTTTTTCGCTTGTAGGCTCTGCCGAGTTTAGGATCATTGCAAACGGCTTACCAATGGCTTTGAGCTCATTTACAACGCGCTCCTCCGCTTCGACGTAGCTATCACGGGATATCTCACCTATAGTTCCGTCTGTGGTAATAAGCATACCTATCGTGGAGTGCTCCTTTATTACCTTTTCAGTTCCCATTTCGGCAGCGGCTACAAACGGCATTGGCTCTTCCTGCCAAGGCGTATGAACCATTCTCGGCTGTCCGTTCTCAATAGTACCAAGCGCTTCACTGACTATATATCCTACGCAGTCGATCATCTTAACACGAAGTGTGGCGCAATCGTCAAGCTTGATGGTAACAGCCTCATCGGGTACAAACTTAGGCTCTGTCGTCATAACAGTTTTCCCCGCCGCTGACTGTGGCATCTCGTCTCTTGCTCTTTCTCTGGAATAGTTATCGTCGATATTAGGGAGAACGAGTGCCTCCATAAATCTCTTAATAAACGTCGATTTACCGCTACGAACGGGACCTACGACGCCGATATAGATATCTCCCCC
>JAZSNX010000062.1:0-4485 GCA_045536665.1 Eubacteriales bacterium | reverse complement strand
CATCTTGATAACGCCGAAACGCTGACCCGCGTTGACGACCGTCATAGTAGCGAGCTTACCGTGAGACTTGTGGAACTCAACCAGCTCAGCGATATTTACGTCGGAAACACCGTCACCGTAGGTGAGCAGGAAGGGCTCGTTGTCAAGATACTTCTTTATTCTCTTTATGCGGCCTCCCGTCATAGTGTGAAGTCCCGTATCAGCCACGGTGACCTTCCACTGCTCGGTGTGCGTTTTATGTACCTTCATTTTGTTTGCGCTGTTGGTGAAATCAAAGGTAACGTCAGACGTACGGATGAAATAGTCATTAAAGAAGTCCTTGATAACGTGCTGCTTATAGCCACAGCAGATAACGAACTCATTGAATCCGTACGAAGAGTAGTATTTCATTATGTGCCAAAGGATAGGCATTCCGCCGATTTCGATCATAGGCTTGGGCTTAAGATGGGATTCCTCGGAAATACGAGTTCCGAAACCACCTGCAAGTATTACAACCTTCATGTCTCAAATACCTTTCTTACGTTCATGTTTTTATTTTTCGCAGTTTCCTGCACCTCGAATATTATAACACATAACCGCTACTTTGTCAACACATTGTTAAAGAATTTGTCGAATTGGTAAAAACGACAAAAGGTGTCATTTAGACATCTCGATACTTACCGTTTCTTGTTTCGCGGAAGCTCTGTGACGTCTGAGCATCTGCTCAAGCGTTTCGGGTGTCAGCACCTTTTTGCCAAAGATCTTTTGTCCCTCGCAAAGCGGCACTCTCTTCCCTCCAAGGTCTATATACACGCTCTTATGCTCCGGATAATACAGCAATATAAGCTCGAGTATCTTTGTCTTTTTAACTCTGAAATTGCTTCTTGTAACGGGGACAGCCTGCGGCTTTTCGGTAAAAATATACTCGTCGTCAGCACTGAGTCCGCCCGGAACGACCGAGCTTTCGCAAAACGTACCGTCCTTATTGATAATAAGCGTGCTATCTGCCTTTTTTGCCGACCAAAGCTTGATGACGTACGCTCTTTCTTTATCCTCTATAAGTATATCGTATCTATCATCTCTGTTTTTTGATAACGATACCCACTTGTGGAGAGGACGGACACGGTAGCCGCACAGCTCGGCGGTCTTATAAAGATGTCTCAGCATTTTTTGTCTTTTGAATACGAGCAACGCATACGGAAACAGCAATATCGCCGCAAGCAGCGCGGGAGACAGCACCACGACCGCTATCACCGCGATTATAACAACTATTATCATTTCTGCTCCTTTCAATGATGTCCTGCTTATATTCTACCACAAATACCCGTAAAAGTAAATGATCAATATTTGAAAAACCAATGAAATTCTGTAAAGTTAGTTATTTTTTGATTATACAGTGATATCCTTCGACAAGCTCGCTCAGGATAGAACAAAATGCGCGTAATATTCAAATAAGGATATACTCATAAGCATAAATCCTTTAAGTTTCTTGATATAGATCTGGGGAAACTTCTTCAAAGAAGTTTCCCCAGATCTAGCCTCAAACACCCGCAACGCTGATGTTCTCAAGGAGAACATCGGGTGAGCCAAAGACGGTAAATCCTGAGGGCATACCGAATTTGACATCATTTGAGAGCGTCTTTATATTCTTCAGCAGGTCAAAGAAATTCCCCGCGATGGTAAAGCCCTTGACAGCTCTTGTCTTTTTTCCATTCTCAACAAGGAAGCCCGCGCTCTCTATCGAGAAGTCGCCTGTGACGGCATTTGCTCCCGCGTGAAGTCCCTTAAGCTCGGTAACGTAGATACCGTCGTCTAAAGACGCGAGCAGCACGTCCTCACTCATTTCTCCACCCTCTATATAGAAGGCAAAAGGAGCTATACTCACCTGCTGAGCGTAGCTTGCGCGCTGTCCGTTCGCTGTGGTGCTAACGCCTGCTTTCGCCGCCGTTGAAAGATCGTAGAGCAGCGTTTTGAGCACACCGTTCTCAATAACGTTCTTCTTATATGCGGCAACGCCCTCTCCGTCAAATGAGGCTTGCGCAAAGCCGCCCTCTATACGAGGATCGTCAACAAGAGTCACGCAATCCGCCGCTATGCGCTCCCCCACCTTGCCCGCAAGCAAGGAAAGTCCGAGAAGCGCTTGCTTGCCCGAGAACGCCGACGAATATACCGAAAGCAATGAACGCATTTGCGCGCCATCGATGATCATATTGTATTTGCCCGACTGAACGTCCGTCGCGCCCAGCTTTGAGACAGCCTTGTCGACAGCCTTATTTGAGAGCGCCTCGGCATCGTCGTAACCAATAACGAAATCAAACGCTTCCTGCGCCTCCTCGCCCTGCTTTATGACAGCCTGAACCAACGCTCCGCCAAGCTTGACCGTATCGGAAAGCTCAAGTCCTTTGGAGTTTATGAGCTCACGTCTGGTGCTTACCGCGAAAACGCTTGACTGAGTTCCGTCACTTACCATCTCGCTCTGGGCGTAAGTCCTTGTCTGAATATCAAGAGCAAGCTCTCTTATTCTCGCTGTTGTCGGCATTTCGAAATCAGGCTTTTTTGTATCCTCATATTTTTCAGAGCCACCAAATATAAACACGGGGTCGTCATTCTCTATTACAGAGGCATTGTCCATCGCTCTCTTAACAAGCGAGCGGAGCTCCTCGTCTGTGAAAAGCTCGGTCGCGGCATTGCCCATTCTTCCGTTCACGATACATCTGAAGCTGACGCCCGCGCCAACTCCGCTTGAGAACGATGATATCTCGTCCTTAAGCGTTTCCGCGCTTATCTGCTCGGAGTCTGTGAAATATATCTCATACTCGCAAAGTCCGCGTTTTTTCGCTTCTCCCACGAGTATTTCCTTAACAAGCTGAAAATCCATTTTCTGCCCTCCTTATCTTCCGCCGACCGTTATCTTGCCAACACGGATAAGAGGCTGACCCACGTCCGTCGGTACGTTTCCGCTCGACGAGCCGCACATTCCCTGACCGCGGTCAAGATTTTGTCCGACCATATCGATATCACGAAGTATCTGTGAACCCGTACCGATAAGCGACGCGCCTCTTACAGGCTCGCATATCTTGCCGTTACGCACGATATATCCCTCTCTTACAGAGAAGTTGAACGCGCCCGTAAGCGGATTTACCGAACCGCCTCCCATCTCCTTGGCGTAAAGACCGTACTCTATCGAAGCAATGATATCCTCGTTTTTGTCAGGTCCGTTGTCTATAAAGGTATTGGTCATACGGGACGTAGGCTCGTACTCATATCCCTGTCTTCGGCTGTTGCCCGTCATCGGCATACCCATTCTGCGTGAGCCAAGTCGGTCTATCATATAGCTCTTGAGAACTCCGTTCTCAATAAGCACGTTTCTCTGCGTGGGATTGCCCTCGTCGTCGATATTGACCGAGCCCCAAGCACCCGCGATCGTTCCGTCGTCGATAGCCGTAACCTTGGGATTAGCTATAAGCTGTCCAAGCTTTCCGCACATCTCAGACATACCAACGCCCACCTGAGTTGCCTCGAGAGAATGTCCGCAAGCCTCGTGGAATATAACGCCGCCAAAGCCGTTTTCAATAGCAACGGTCATCTGCCCCGCGGGACAGTAGCCTGCCGTGAGATTGACGAGCGCTTGACGGGAAGCGTGAATACCCACCTCTCTCGGATCAAAAAGGTCGAACATTTCAAGCCCCATTCCACGTCCCGGAGCGCAAGAGCCAGATTGGTTCTCTCCACCCTCACTCGCGACCGAATTGACGATAAGACGGGTGCGGACGTGTCTGTCCTCCTTGAAAAGCCCCTCACTGTTTGCCACAAGTATAGCGTGGTCAACCCCAAGTAGAGTTCCCTGCACTTGAGCTATCTTCTCACTGTGCTCCTTTGCCGCAAAGCAGGCGCTCTTGAGTATATCGCTCCTTATCCTCATATCCGCGCTCATTGGGTGGATACGGACGGGGTGGATATCGGGCACTCGTGTCCTTGAGAGCGAGACACTGATATTTGTATTTAGCTCTCCGAGTATCTCGGCAGCGCTCCTCGCGCATGCGACGAGTCCGTCACGTGAGATATCAGTGGTCGTGGCGTAGACAGTTCTCTCACCGAGAAATACACGCACGCCAACACCCGAATAGGTGTTGTCTATTATTTTGTCTATCTTGCCGTCAACGAGATTCAGCGAGTTGTTTCTCGTATTCTCGGCGTAAACTTCAGCGAAGTCTCCGCCCGTAGACATCGCAACCGCGAGCACTTCCTCAAGTATTCTTTTCTCTATCATATTTTTCCTTTCTTTAACAACGTAACGCGTTCATATTGGGATTTATAGGGTAGTTTGTTTTACTTAATAGGAGATCCTTCGGCGACGCTCGCAGAGCGAGCTGCTCAGGATGACACGGGGGAGGGGTGAACATTGTGCGATATGGGATGTTCTCTATCACCATTGTAGGGGTCATTCACGAATGACCCGCGGGCGATTCGTGAATCGCCCCTACGAAATCACAAATTAAATACACC
>JAZSNX010000104.1:0-9416 GCA_045536665.1 Eubacteriales bacterium | reverse complement strand
CCTCCGACTTCGTAGATCTCCTGTGCCTCCTGCAGTACAGGCATCAATGCGCCTTCTATTCCGCGATATTTCTCAATAACAGCAATAAGCTGCTCTTCTTGAGCCTTTGTTCCACGGAACATTACTGTGGTCAAATTTTTTTTCATGACGAAAAACTCCTCCGTTTTGATTTAATTTATTTATTATTTTTAAATAAATCCGTTATTTAGCGTGACTGTTGAGATACTCAAACAGTCGCTTTCTTACCAGCGACGAGCTGTACGGCTCATCGTCAAGCATTATCGAATTGTCCGCTTCGTTTATATCCCAAAGGTGATGGGCGTCGGATGAAACGACCAGCCTCGCGCCTTTGGTTGTCGGATAATTCTCTGTTATCTCCGGTATACGCTCACGATTGTTAAATTCTAAACAATCGAAGCCGTACTCCTGCGGAACATCACCAAGAATAGCGATTATTCCGTTTGATTCCCTATCGATATGTGCGGGGTGAACGTGCGCGCCATAGCTCTTGGCGAGCTCTATTGCATCATCGATCCAAAGGTCTGTTGCCGATATCAGCAGCTTTGACTCCATACCTATGATCTCGTCATCCGCGTTGAGTATAAGCTGATTTCCGAATATCTCAGGCTTATTATCGATATCCATAAGATGCTCGCTGACCGCGCCGTCAAACGCCATAGCGTCCTCAAGGCTTTCAAACAGACATACAAGATGGATATCCTCCGCGGTTGAGAGCTCCATTCCCGCGATCGGAATGATTCCCTGTCTCTTACAGGCGTCAAAGAAAGCGGGACAGTTCTTACAGCTGTTATGATCGGTAAGAGCTATTATCTGCAAGCCCTTCAGCGCCGCCATTCCCGCAATATTGTTCGGCGTCATATCGTCGTCCGAGCACGGAGACAGACAGGAATGAATGTGAAGATCGTAATAATACGGCGTCATAAGTACTTTGAAATACCCGCGCACAGCGCAAATGTATCGTCTTTACTTCCAAGGAGATTAACTCCCACGCTCATAGCCTTTTGTACGACCTCGTCATCAAGCTCAACGCCCTCGGAAAGAATGATACACGAGGGATCGGCAAGAGACGCGACCGCGACTATATTCACATTTGACATTATGGTCACCCAAGCGTCGCCGCTATTTGCTCTGCCCATTACCCAACTGAGAAGATCACCTGCGTATCCGCCAGTTATCTCCCTGTCGCCGTCGGGCATACAAAACACCTTACAATCCAAGGCAACCGCCAACTCCTTTACAGTCACGCCGCACCTCCAAAATAAGTATTAATCCTGCTTGGAAACAGTATCTCTGAGCTTGATAAGACAATCCGCCTCATCAGCCTCTCCCTTGATGATGTCCTCTGCCAAGGCGTGGCAGTTTGGAGCGCCGCAAGAGCCGCAATCAAGATGTGGAAGTGACTTGTAGATACACTCCACCTCTGACATCTTTGCTATCGCCGTCATCCTATCCTCGGCAAGCGCCGAGCCTCCGACACTGTGCAATATGTTCTCAAAGTCGTCCATAACAACACAATCCGGCAGATTAGCGTCCTGCTCAACGTGATTACGGGAAATAGGAAGATACTTTCTAAGCGATCTCAGTCTCGCCTTTGCTATGTACGGATTTTCCACGTTCAGCGTACCGCCGACGCAACCGCCGTTACAAGCATTGAGCTCAACGAACTCAAGATTATGTATCGTTCCGTTTTCTATCTCATCAAGAACGTGTATGCAGTTTTCTATACCGTCGGCAGCGAGATATCTCTCGGAGAGCAACGACGTTGCCTCTCCGCCCGTGCCTGCCCAGTTAAGACCGATAATTCCCGTCTTAGAAAGCTGCTGGGGATTTGTTATCTCCTTGCGTTTAGCACGGATCTTGAAGTAAAAATCGTTTATCGCAAGCGCGCCCGTCACAGCGCTTTTGCCAACACCCAAGGGGTTCTTGACGTAGCTTATCTTAGCGGGGCATGGAGAAATGAACAAAACGCAGATATCGTCGTCCGTAAGCTCGGGGTGCTCCTTGAGAGTCTCCTCTCTCGCGAGCATCGCCGCATATTCGATAGGCGGGACGATAGGCAGAAGATTATCCACAAGATAAGGAAACCTCAGCGCGATAAGTCTTACTATCGCGGGACACGCAGAGCTGATAACAGGATACTCCAGTCCCTCCCTCTTCATATATCTACGGGTATATTCGGTTATTATCTCCGCGGCGCGGGAGACCTCAAACACCGCGTCGAAGCCGCACTCAAGAAGCGCGGTAAGTATATAATCAACGTCATCCAGATCCTCAAACTGACCGTACAGCGCGGGAGCGGGCAACGCGATCTTGTATTTGTAGCTCGCGAAATCCTCGAATCTATCAAAGATGGCTTTCTTTGCCTGATACGGACAAACACGTATACATTCGCCGCAATCGATGCATTTCTCCTCCTTGATTATCGCGTGGCCGTCACGGACACGGATAGCCTCGGTGGGGCATCTCTTAATGCAGTTTGTACATCCCTTGCACTTTCTTATATCCAGTGTAACAGAATGCTTATAGCCTGACATCACAACCTCTTTTCCAAGGTAAGATCAGACGTTTACAGTCATATAAACCGTCGTTCCCTTTCCTACCTCTGATTCGATCCTCATATCATCGGTGTATCTCTTCATATTCGGCAGACCCATACCAGCGCCAAAGCCAAGCGAACGAATATTATCGGGGGCTGTTGAATATCCCTCCTGCATAGCAAGCTCGATGTTGGATATTCCAGGGCCTCGGTCTGCGAGGATTATCTCTATCTTGTCAACGTAAACGTCGACATCTGCCGTTCCGCCATTCGCGTGAATGACCATATTTATCTCGCCCTCATACATAGCCACCGAAACGCGGCGTATAACATCGGGGGCAAAGTTCATGTCACGAAGATGCTTCTTTATACGAACAGACGCTTCGCCCGCCGACGTAAAGTTATCCCCGTCGATATCAAAATGAAAATTTACGCAATTACTCATTTCCAACTTCACCTCCGGCAAGTCCGTTAGTATAGAGCTTACCGCAAGCGATATACATTCTTTCATCGGTGGCGAGCACCACCATGCCCGCATCATCCGCGAGCGTAAGAACGTCCTTGGGCGGAAGCTTTCCTCTCACAAAGACTATGCAACGCATATCCATCATTACGGCGGTCCTTACCACCTGAGGATTGCAAAGACCCGTGAGCAGCACTGCCTGATCCTTAACGAACGCAAGCACATCGCTCATCATATCGCATCCGCAAGCGGAATGCACCGAGCCATCAAGCTTATCCTCGCCGCAAAGCACCGTTGCGTCCAAAAGCTCGACAATCGTTCTTATCTTCATATTGGTTGCCTCCAAAACAAACGCGCAAATCTCACGCTAAAATTGCATACACATACATTATACAATATATTTCTTAAAATGTCTATACGTTTTTCGATTTTTTTGCTCGAAAAAAATTAAAACTTTTTGTAAATTTTGAAAAAAACTTACTTTGCGTCGTACCAAGTTTCTCCGATATTCGACTCAACGTCCAAGGAGACCGAATAGTTTACCGTTTTCTCCATACACTCAACGAGTATACGCATCGCCTGTTGTGCGCAATCTCTGTGCGCCTCAACGAGAAGCTCGTCGTGTACCTGAAGTATAAGACGGGCGTCAAGTCCGCTTTCTCTGAGTCGCTCCGCTACCTTTATCATAGCTATCTTGATGATATCCGCCGCTGTTCCCTGTATCGGGCTGTTCATAGCGACTCTCTCTCCAAAGTGCTGAACGTTCTTGTTGCTTGCCGAAAGCTCGGGAATATATCTCTTCCTTCCGAACTCAGTAACGACGTAGCCGTCCTCGCGAGCCTGTTTCTTTATATTTTCAAGATAAGCGGAGACCTTTGGAAAGCCCTCGAGGTAGCTGTCTATATATCTTCTTGCATCAGCTCTTGAAACACCGAGATCCTCGGAGAGCGAATGCTCACCTATTCCGTAAACTATACCGAAGTTTACCGCCTTTGCTCTTTTTCTAAGCTCGGGAGTGACCTGTGACGCCTCAACATTGAAAACGGTTGACGCCGTCGCCGTGTGTATATCCATACCCGACTCAAACGCCGCTATCATATTCTCGTCACCCGAGATATGAGCCAACAGTCTCAGCTCTATCTGAGAATAATCGGCATCTATAAGAACATAGTCCTTACCGCTTGGAATAAAATACTTCCTGAATCTTCTTCCAAGCTCTGTCCTGACGGGTATATTTTGCAGATTGGGCTCTGCCGAGGAAAGTCTGCCTGTTGCCGTTCCCGTTTGATTGAACAGGCTGTGTATCCTTCCCTCCTCGTCCGCCGATTTCGCAAGTGCGTCGGCATAGGTCGACTTAAGCTTTGCGACCTGTCGGTAGTCGAGTATATCCTCAACTATTTCGTGCTTTGATACCAGCTTTTGCAGAGTTTCGGCATCGGTTGAATATCCCGTTTTTGTCTTTTTAGCCGCAGGCAAGCCAAGCTTTTCAAATAGCACCTCGCCAAGCTGCTTTGGTGAATTTACGTTAAATTCCTCGCCCGCAAGCGTATAAATGCGCTCTTTAAGCGCCTCTGCCGTCTGTCCGAGCTCATCGCCATAGCCGAGGATACCGTCAACGTCTATCTTGAAGCCTACGAGCTCCATATCGGCAAGCACTCGCGCAAGTGGAATTTCCACGTCATAAAGCAGAGCCGCTTCGCCATCTGCCTCTATCAGAGTCTTAAGCTTTGTGTAAAGCTCGTATACAGCCTGTGCCGCACCGCCTGATACGTCGCTCGTGCCAAGGTAGGAAAGCATTACGTCATCAAGCGTGTATTTGCTTCGCCCCGAATTGAGAACGTATGCGGCAAGCATAGTATCAAAGCTGCATTTGCCGAGAGTGACTCCTCTATGGTATAACAGCTTATAAAGGCTTTTATAATCGTGGCAAACTATATTCGATGACGAAAGCGCACCAAGGCTATCTGCATCTTCAAGAGAAAGGGCTTTGACAGAGCAGCCGTCAAAGACCTCGAGCGCGTCCCCCTCGAAGTACACCACAAGCTCTCCCTCACCGAGTGCGGGGGTGTCGCATCCTATCTCTACCTTTTCCCGAGCGCTTTCGTTATTCTCCGTCTTGCTTGCGCTCATTCCCTCAAGACCGAATTTTTTGATAAGAGCCGAAAACTCAAGCTCGGCAAAAAGGTCGTAAAGCTCTTGCTTTTTCGGTCCTGAATACTCGTAAAATTCAAGAGAGCTATCAATGGGAGCGTCGGTATCGATCAGAGCGAGCGTGCGTGATAGGTATGCCATATCCTGCCCTGCGCTCAGCTTATTCTTAACTCCATCGCTAAGCTTGGACGCTTGATAATTTTCATAAAGACCATCAACGCTACCAAACTCAGAGATAAGCTTGAGCGCTGTCTTCTCACCTATTCCCGCGACTCCCGGAATATTATCCGAGCTGTCGCCCATAAGCGCCTTGACGTCAACGAACTGCTCAGGCTGAACGCCGTAATTCTCAAAGAACACTTCTCTGTTAAATTCGATAGTCTCCTTGGTCTTTACAAGCAATACCGATACGTTGTCTCCGATAAGCTGTAAGGAGTCACGGTCGCCCGTAAGAACGTACGCGTGTATTCCGTTTCGCGCCGCTATGCGAGAGGCTGTGCCGAGTATATCGTCCGCCTCATAGCCCTCTTTAGTCATAACGGTAAATCCAAGGCTTGCCATACACCTCTTCGCATACGGAAGCTGAACGGCAAGCTCCTCGGGCATTCCCGTTCGATTTGCCTTGTAGCCATCGTACATCTTGTGTCTGAATGTGGGAGTCTTAAGGTCAAACGCGACTATACAGTAGTCGGGCTTAAGCGTCTCTATATGCCTTGATATGATAGTTATCATACCGTAAACGGCGTGTGTGTAAAGACCGTTTTTATTGGTAAGCGGACGTATTCCGTAGTAGGCTCTGTTGAGTATACTGTTTCCGTCGATGACAAGCATTTTTTTCATTCGGCAGCCTCCGATACTGGTTGAATTTATGTCATAATTATTCATATTATAGTATACCATTTTATCAGTAAAATGTCAAGGAATTAAAACTTCAAAAAACTATATATGGAGAGAACTATGTCAACAAGAAAAATTTTACGTTTTATCGTTTTTTCGGTTATCTTCGCGCTACTTGCGTGTTCTTGCGAAAAAAGCGAAGCACCGCCTATGTTCACCCCGCCCGACGTTCAAAAAAAAGCATATCCCACGGTCATAATAGACGCGGGACATGGCGGAGAGGACGGCGGAGCTGTCGGTAAGAACGGAGTATATGAAAAGGAGCTCAACCTGAAAATAGCCCTTGAGCTCAAGGCTATGCTTGAAGCTTTGGGTGTGCCTACCCGTCTGACACGCACAGACGATACTCTGCTATACGACAGAAACGCCGACTATCAGGGTCACAAAAAGGCGCTCGATATGGCGGCAAGGCTGGCTATCGCAAAGGAATATGAAAACGCGATCTTCGTTAGCATACATATGAATTCCTTTCCGCAGTCACAATATAATGGACTTCAGGTATATTATTCGGAAAACAACGAAAGCTCACTCGTCCTTGCGCGTCTTTTGCAGTCGCTCGCTGTAAAAAACATTCAGCCGAGCAATACAAGAAAGGTAAAGCCGTCAAGCGGAAATATCTATCTGCTTGAAAAGATACAGCACCCCGCCGTGCTTATTGAATGCGGCTTTCTTTCCAACGACGAGGAATGCCGTCTTCTCTGCTCCGACGAATACAGAAGCCGCCTATCTATGACGTTATGCTCGGCAATAATGAATTATTTTGAAGCTTGTGGAAATAGCTCTTGATTTTGTCTCCAAAATACTGTATAATATAGTTGATATTTGTAGAAAGGTCAAGATATATGAAAGGCGTTAAAACTGTTTATATATGCTCGGAATGTGAATATGAAAGCCCCAAGTGGCTCGGCAAATGCCCGAGATGCGCTTCGTGGAACACTTTTGTTGAGGACGTTGTGCAAAAGGAAGCTCCGTCGCAGACGGTACAAAGAAGAACATCTGTATTAGGCTCGGGCAGCAACAAGGCGTCTCGCTTCTCGGAGCTCGGCGCTCCCGAATATATCCGCTCAAGCACGGGACTCGACGAGCTTGACAGAGTGCTCGGCGGCGGACTTGTAAAGGGCTCTGTCGTGCTTCTCTCTGGTGAGCCGGGTATAGGAAAATCCACCTTGCTTTTGCAGATCTGCGACCGTCTCGGAGACAGCAGATCGGTGCTCTACGTTTCGGGCGAGGAATCCTCAGGGCAGCTAAAGCTAAGAGCCGAGCGTCTACGCGTAAGCGGCGAAAATCTATATATCCTCACCGAGACCAACATTGAAAATATACTTGCCGAGGCAGAAAAGATAAAGCCCGACGTTATAATTGCCGATTCCGTGCAGACGATGTATTCTGACAGGATAAATTCAGCAGCGGGAAGCATAACCAACGTCAAGGAAGTGGCAATGGCTTTCATTTCCAAGGCAAAGAACGATGGAACTTCGGTAATACTCGTTGGTCATATCAATAAAGAAGGAAGCATTGCTGGTCCTAAGGTACTTGAGCATATGGTAGATGCCGTGCTCACCTTTGAGGGAGATAAAAAGCAGATATACCGCATAATCAGAGCGAACAAAAACAGATATGGCTCTACCAATGAAATAGGCGTTTTTGAGATGACAGATACGGGACTTCGTGAGGTCTCCAACCCATCTGAGATGCTGCTTGCGGATAGACCGACCGACTCCTCAGGCAACTGCGCCGTTTGTACTATGGAGGGCTCGCGCCCGATAGTTGCCGAGATACAGGCGCTCGTCACTCCCACGTCCTTCCCCGCCCCTCGACGCACCTCAAACGGTATTGATTATAACAGAACGTATCTCATTCTTGCTGTGCTCGAAAAGCGTCTCGGACTTCGTTTTTCAAGCAATGACGTTTATCTCAACGTCATCGGCGGCTTGCAGATAGACGAGCCTGCCTCCGACCTTGGCATTGCCCTTGCGCTTATCTCGTCGCTGACAGACACGATTATTCCAGACAGTCTTATCGCAATCGGTGAGCTCGGACTTGCGGGAGAATGCCGCGGAGTCGCTAACGTTGAGCTTCGCGTTAAGGAAGCGGCAAGACTCGGCTTTAGCAAGGCGATAATTCCCACTCACAATCTCAAGGGAATGAAAAAGATAGGCGGCATCGAAATAATACCCGTAAAAAACGTTTACGACCTTCTAAAGCTTCTTCGGCGCACTGCCGCAAATGAAGATACTAAATAGATATACTTATTTACGTAAAACTAAAACAAAATGCCCGCCCGTGAGAGGTCTCACGGGCGGGTTTGCTTTTTATTTGGTTTTAGTTTTCATCGTCTTTCTTCTTGCGAAGGGTCACGGCGGCGATGCCGACGACAGCAGCAAGCGCTCCGAACGAGCTAACGAGAGCAGCGCCACAGCCGTTATAACCGGGCTTTATCTCGTCATCTGCTTGGTCTGTATCGGAAGGTGCTTGTGTTTCGTTGGTCTCTCCGTCGGTCGAGGTCTCGATCTTTTTTAACTTTTCGGTCATCGTATGAGCGCAGCTAAGGCAAGTATAGGTCTTAACGCCATCAGTCTGCTCGGTAGGCTGTGTCGTTACCTTTCCGTTATCCCAATTATGCTCCTCGTAAACTCTTTCTCCACAGTCACAAAGCTTTGAATGAAGCTCATCGTCCTGCATAACATATTCGTCGTAGGAATGCTCTGTAATTACAGGTATTGTCGCATACTTCATTGCGGTACAGGTCTTACACCTAAGTTCCTTAGTACCCTGTGACATATGAGTTGACGGAGTAACTATTCTTCCATCCTCCCAAGAATGAACGTGTCCGAGATCCTGCATATTATTGTTGAGCTTTATTATGTTGCTCTTGAGATGAGCGTTAACGCTTACAAGCATTGTTTGCGCGGGGTTTTGACCTCCCGCCATAACTCCGTCAATGACAAGGTTTCTCAAGAACGTGGTAACACCACTATTAATACCGCGACTAAGAACTCCCGAATAAACAGCCGTGATAGACATACACGAGCCCTCGTATATGATATCAAGCATCTCTATGTCATCTGTTTCAAACGCAAATTCGTTCCTTATAATACTATCGTAATACTCCTCAATCACGGTATCCTTAGACTCCGACGCAAGGCACTCAAGAACAGCTCCGACCATCTGTAAACGATCCGCGGTCACTGTTTTGAGAATACCGAGAGCGGAGACCTGATCGTCCATACCCGAATAGTATGCTCCTTGAGCATTATCAAGCATAGGCATAGGCACGATACCGTAATCAATATCATTCAACTGCGCGATCGTTCTCTCAATATTGAAGATATACGTATTTACCATAAC
>JAZSNX010000059.1:0-11642 GCA_045536665.1 Eubacteriales bacterium | reverse complement strand
GGGTCGTCGAGGACGTCGACCCCTACAACGCGAGAAAGGATCTTGCTTCTGTTTTCGGTGCATATTGTTAAGAAATATGCACCTGTCGTATTATAGTCAAAACTCTGAAGTCGTGTACGCTTTCTGTCCGAAAAATCTTCTTTCATCAATTTAAAATCTACCCATCTCTTCTTTTTTCTTTTGTTCTTCAAGTTCTGAGTTTATATCGGAAACTCTTGAGTTTATGCTTTTTCCTCTTTTTATCTTAAAAGCAATTCCACCACATATCAAAGAAAATACAAGCACGACAAAACAAATAAGCTTCACCACACTTGGAAAGAATAAAACAAAAGGAATTTGAAGCGGAATACTCACAACAATTGCAGTAGACATATAATTATTTCTCTCCGTCGTTTCGCTTTCTGTAAGTGACGGTTGAGATGTACTGTATGCTGTATCATTCATAGTCTTATCGGTAGCAGCAGATTTGAAAACTAATGCCATTATTATCCCAACAAGAATGGTAACGACAGGTGCTATTGAAAGGGCTGTTATATTAATCTCCTCAAAAAACACTGTAGCACAAGCCACATTTAAAATTAATGTAACAATAAAATAAATAATCAAAATCATAATTTCCCCTTTCTATTTTACAAGCGTATGTCCGCAATCGCGGCATTTTTTGTGTTCTATATCATTGGTGGTGTTGCACACGGGGCATTGCACTGAGGTATCTCCCTCGCTCGGAAGCTTGACAAAATGCTTTGTTCCATAGAGGTGAAACACCGTATCGCCTTCCTTAAATTGATCGAGCTTTTGATGCTTATTCGCTCTGCATTTATACGCGGTTACGAGCTTTTCCTTGCCGTCGTCACGCTTGATTATCATATACACCGTATTTATAGTATAATACCCCGAAGAATGTCTTACCGCGTAAGCGTCTTTTGTATTTGTGGTCTCCACCCAAACCTTTACGACCTCGGCAAAGTAGGTCTTATCTATCAATTTATGCGGCACGCCGAAGATAATGAAAGGCACTGAAAGCAACAGCAGGTACACCAGCACTCTTGCGCCGATCAGTTGTGTAGTAACTATCTTATCTCCCCACAGCCAGATAACAGCGAGCAAGGCAAGGAATATACACAGGCAAGGAATTATTCTCTTTGCCGCCCACTTCTTCGGATAATCCCTGATATCCTGCGGCATATTAAACTTATTCTTATACATTAGCCTCTCCAAATAAAACACTTCTTGTCTTATTATATCAAACCCAACCTTAAAAGTCAACACATCGCAACCAACGGTTGTGATAAACAAATAATACTGTCTTTTTATACAACCGTTGGTTTCAAATTGTTGACAACAGACAAAAAAAGTGATAAAATGATAATGATAAAGTATGAGAGGAGGCGAATTCGGTTGAAAAAAGACTTTAATTCAACAAGGAATATCTTTGCTAAGCAAAAGCTGAATGCTCAACCAACGGACGAAGTACCGTTTCACCGTGCGTACGGTGTTAAAAAGCGTGTCACCTTCTTCACCCGTCTCAATGAGCTACTCGCTTCTATCCTCGCGATCCTGCTTTTCTCTCTTTGCGGTATCATCATCGTTATCGGCGTTTGGGCTCTTGTCACTATGCTCGGCTATATCGGAATTATGCTCTCTATTATCGCCGTTACCGTCTTTATTTACGTCGTCGTTCTCAGAGTTCCGAGAAAGCGACTTGCCTTTATCCGCAAGCTCAAAAGGCGCTGTAAGTCTCTTGGCTTCAAGGTCAATTTCGTGCGTGGCTTCTGGAAAGGACTTCGCAGAAATGACGAGGGATTTGACTTCACGGTAGACACAGGCAAAAAATGCTTTTGTGTCAGATATTTCACATCCGTTAAATTTCTCTCTCACCTCACCTTTATCGATAGTGAAACTATATGCATCAAGAAAAACATCACCCGAAGCCATATGAAAATGGTGCTCGGCTTCAATGATCCCAAAAGCAACTACATAAAATACCGTTTTGACGACAAAATGAACGTCTACAACAGAAAGACGCAAAAGGTGCTGCTTCTCAATCCCGTTCCGCACGACTGCTTCAAGAAGGACCCCGACGGAGCTATAATTCCTATTGGCACGGGAGAACCGATATGCGACTATACCGTCCACTCGGGCAGCTCGTTTATAAATACGCTCGTCAGAGAGTCACGCGAGGTATAGGTCTCTACAAAAATATACATTTTTTCAAAAAACCCTTGACTTTACTGCTTTAAAGTGGTATAATTCTTTCATAAACCAATATTAAATGCGTCTGAGCAAGAACAAGTAAGCCTTGAATGATCCCACCAGAGAGTTGTCGGTAGGTGCGAGACAATGAGATTCCCAATGCTGAATACATCTTGTGAGCAGTGCACCGAACGGGCAGTAGAGCCTCAGTAGGCCGCAACGGGTGTTCCCGTCATAGAACGGGGGTGTTGTCTGACACTCCGAAAGGCAGCTGTCGCGAGGCAGCGGCAAATAGAGGTGGTACCACGGGAAAGTCTCGTCCTCTGTATTCTGTTTTCGGAATACGGAGGATTTTTTATTTTCCGTTTCCGAGGTGCGTAAAAAGGAGGAAATGTTATGACAAACGCACAACTTTATACTGTCGTTGCTCTCTGCGTCTACGCCATCGCCATGGCTGTCATAGGCTGCATAAGCTACGGCAAATCAAAAACACTTGACGGCTTTCTCGTAGGAGGAAGAAGCGTTGGAGCTTGGGCTACCGCCTTTGCTTACGGAACAACATACTTTTCTGCCGTTGTATTCGTAGGCTATGCGGGTCAGCACGGCTGGAACATAGGAGTGGGCGCTATCTGGATAGGCATTGGAAACGCTGTGCTCGGCTGTCTGCTCTCGTGGCTGCTTCTCGCAAACCGCACGAGAAAAATGACCAAGCATCTTGATGCCAAAACAATGCCCGAGTTCTTTGGCAAGCGCTATGATTCCAAGGGAATAAAGATACTTTCGGCATTCGTGATATTCATCTTTCTCGTTCCTTACTCCGCCGCTGTATATAAGGGACTCGGCTCGCTGTTCAGCGCGATCTTCCCCGGTGTCGCAACCTGGGTATGGATGCTCATACTCGCCTGCCTCACCGCCCTTTACCTCGTTATCGGCGGATATATAGCGACAGCCTACACAAATCTCGTTCAGGGTGTCGTTATGATAGTAGGCGTGGTTTTGCTCGTAGCCGCCGTGCTCAGTCACGACTCCGTTGGCGGTATTGTGGGACTTTTTGAAAATCTTTCGTCCTTCACATCTCTTCCTGACGATCCCAATCCTACCACAGGCGCGCAGCTGACGAGTGTTTTCGGAGGCTCGGCGTTCAAATTTTTGTGCTTCAATATTATGCTTACGAGCTTTGGTACGTGGGGACTTCCCCAGATGATAGGCAAGTTTTATGCCATCAAGGATACCGCCGCTATCAAGCGCGGAACGGTTATCTCCACCATATTCTGCTTTGTTATCGGTTGCGGCGCTTACCTTATCGGCGCTACATCCCGACTCATACTCGGCGGTAGGCTTCCCGAGGGTGGCGTTGATGCTATTATCCCCTCGGTCCTTATGGAGGTACTCGGAAACGGCAAGCTTGGGCTTGTGCTGTTGGCAATAATAATGATACTGCTTCTTTCGGCATCTATGTCAACTCTCGTCGCGGTGGTACTCACGTCCGCGTCCGCGGTCTCAGTAGATCTCATTCCCGCAATTCGCAAAAAGCCTACCAAGCCCGAGACACAGATGCTTCTGACAAGATCCTTCTGCCTCGCCTTCGTTGCTTGCTCGTTTATCTTCGCGACGCAGAATATACCGATAATCGTAAACCTTATGTCCTTCTCTTGGGGAGTAGTCTCAGGTTGCTTTATCGGCCCTTACACTTGGGGACTTTTCTCAAAGAAGACCACAAAGATCGGCGCATACGCGGGTATGATATCGGGACTTCTCACGATCGGCATCACGACACTTATCATCACGATCACCTCAGGCTTCTCGGCGGCTGCCGCAAGATCACCCGAGATGGGAGTTGCCGCTATGGCAGTCTCTATGGCGGTCGTTCCCGTGGTCAGTCTTCTTACCAAGAATCGCGACCAAAAGCGTGTAGACGACATCTTTGCTTGCTACAAGGATAATTGATATAAAAACAAGCTTCGAGAATACTTTGGAAGATAGTCCTTTTCTCTAATAAATATCCCCCGTGAAACTGAACAAGTCCGTTTTTAACGGACTTGTTCACTATGGCGGGGGTTTCGTTTTACAAAAAAAACTCGTCGGTACGTAGAGACCGACGAGTTTTTAATATACACTTATCCACCAACAATATTGGTACTGAAAATATCCATCAATAATCCGCTACGAGACGGCGGTAAGGAGCTTCGTCCTCGTCCATTTCGCAGAAGCGTTCTCTGACTACGGCAAAGACATTATCCTTATGATCATCATTTATCTTAGAGACCTCGCCAACAACAAGGTCGCCCTCTCCTGTCTTTGCGTAGAAGCGGTGGTACATATAAGGTGTCAGCGTTATGCTCTCACCCGCGCCAAGCTCTACGACCTCTCCTGCCTTGACAGTTCTGAGTATAGCGTCCGTACGAACGGTAACTTCACTCTCCTTATCGAGTCCGCCGTCCTCTGCCTTATTATAAAGCTCAACGCAAAGCACTCCGTGACCTCTGTTTATGATATCCTCTGTCTTTGCTATATGATAGTGGAGCGGTATCTCCTGCTCACATCCGTCCTTAAGGAGTATGTACTTCTCAGCATAAGGAGTTCCAACGCTTGTATCGTATACGTTTCCGTTACGAACGGTAAACAATACAGCGCCTACCTTTTCAAAATCATCGCTTCCAAAGTCGGTAACGTCCCAACCAAGCATCGTCTGCTTTATCTGCGCGGTAGCATCACCCATTTTTGCCCAATCGTCCTCGGTATAATAACCGAAGGGGGGGAGCGTGATCTTTTGTTCTCCGAGCAACTTCTCTGCCCACTTTATGGCGTTATTTACTTCGCTTCTTTTCATTTTCTGTATATCTCCTTCTTTATAACTCAATATACATTAATTATACACTTAACACGCCTTTTTGTATTTTTATTTTTTTATTATATATTTACAAAATATTATTATTATGCTATAATATTCTTACAATAAACATCAAAAAGAAAGGAGGCGCGTTATGTTCACATCTCCTCTTTGTGGAATCAAGACCGAGCATACGGGAGATTATGTATTCAAAAAGCCTTCCGGAACACCATACTGGTTGCTTATGAGATTTCACACCCCCTTTTATTACGTTGCGGACGGAGAACGCCTTGAGGGCAGCGCGGGACAGCTATTGCTCAATCCCCCCGAAACTCCCCTGCTCCACGGCGGCTTTGGAGACGACGGCTTTTGCAACGATTGGATATACATAGGCGGTGACGGTATCTCCGAGCTTATCGAGGAACTCGGTATCCCACAGAACGCCGCCTTTTCCATAACTCACACGCCTCCGCTTGAAAAGATACTCGGAGAGATATACGCCGAAATGAAGAGCTGCGGTGTAGGATATACGCAAAAGATATCCGCCCACATCTCGTCAATGCTCGTCGATATAGGCAGAGCCTGTAGGAGTGACGGACTCCAGAACGAAAGCAGAGCTACGCCATATTCAAGATCCATAAAGCACGTGCACACGGCTCTGACGGAAAACTGCGGCTATCATTGGACTCTCACACAAATGTCAGAGCTATCAGGCTATTCTGTCAGCCGCTTTTGCTCGCTTTACAAGAAAAAATACGGCTCAACCCCCATTGAGTATCTTATTTCAAGAAGAATAAGCAAAGCAAAGCATCTGCTAAGGCTCGGCAGACATAACGTTACAGAGATATCCGAGCTGTGCGGTTTTTCCTCGCTTCACTACTTTTCCGTAACCTTCAAAAAGCACGTAGGTCTTTCCCCGTCCGAATATATGGAAAAGCACCTCGGCAAGGAGGAGCTTTAATATGAGCAATGAATGTTATATTTGTCCTCGCAGATGCGGTGCAAGAAGAACGGACGGAGAGATGGGTATATGTGGACAGGGTGAAGAGATGCGGGTCTCAAGGATCGCGCTCCATCCGTACGAAGAGCCACCCATAAGCGGAAGCCGAGGCTCTGGCACTATATTCTTTTGCGGGTGCTCTCTCGGCTGTGTATTTTGTCAGAACAAGGATATAAGCCGTGGCACTCCCGTCGGAACTGTTTACACACCTCTCAAGCTGGCGGAGTGTATGCTTGAGCTTGAGTCAATGGGCGCGCACAATATAAATCTTGTTACATCAGCACATTTTCTGCCTAAGATCGTACAGACGCTCAAAATTGCCCGTAAAGGGCTCAAAATACCTGTGGTATACAATTCGTCAGGATATGAAAGCGCAGAGGCTCTCAGAGAGCTTGAGGGGCTTGTAGATGTGTATCTACCCGATTTTAAGTATTATTCGTCCGAGCTTTCAGCCAAATACTCCTTTGCCCCCGATTACGCTGAGGTTGCCACAAAGGCGCTTATGGAGATGTACCGCCAGGTCGGTGAATGCACGTACGGAGCAGATGGAATGCTAAAGCGCGGAATGATAATAAGGCATCTTGTGCTTCCTACTCACAGAGATGACAGCAAAAGGGTGCTTGAGCATCTCTCAACAATTCTTCCCACCGACAAGATACTGCTCAGCCTTATGAGTCAGTACACCCCGGATTTTGCGCTTGATTGTGAACACCGCGAGCTCCACAGAAGACTTACGAGCTTTGAATATAGCTCAGTCGCGGATGTCGCGCTAAAGCTTGGCTTTGACGGATTCTTTCAGGAGCGTTCGTCAGCAAAAAAGGATTATACACCAAAATTTAATACACAAGGAGAATAATATGCTTTTCTTTTACGTAAGACACGGAGACCCTATATACGACCCCGACAGTCTCACACCTCTGGGTGTAAGACAAGCTGAGGCAGTTGCAAAACGACTTGCCGTTCACGGCTTGGATAAAATATACACCTCGTCCTCAAATCGCGCCATAATGACAGCTACGCCCACCTGCGAGGTGTTAAAGCTTGAACCTGTTGTGCTTGACTGGTGCCGTGAATCTCACGCATTCAAGCAAATGACGGTAAAGGACGAGAACGGAAAGCGCAAGTGGTGCTTCGACCATCCCGACACAAAGAAGCAATTTGT
Source organism: Eubacteriales bacterium (assembly GCA_045536665.1). Taxonomy (GTDB): domain Bacteria; phylum Bacillota; class Clostridia; order Oscillospirales; family CAG-272; genus HGM12713. The sequence continues at coordinate 4,457 of JAZSNX010000059.1, read as the reverse complement.
CGCCTCCGACGTAGTCGCTCTCGGAGACAAATGGTACACTCACCCCGCCTTTGCCGATACCGAATTTGAGAACGGAGTCAAGAGAGTTGAGGGAGAGGTAGACGCGCTCCTTTCAACGCTTGGCTACGAGCACGACAGACAAGGCGGATATTACAACGCGATTGAGCCTAATGACAAAAGAGTGGCACTGTTTGCCCACCACGGCTTCGGTATGCTGTTTCTCAGCGCTCTGCTTGATATTCCCTACAACATACTCTCGACGAGATTTAATATCTCTCATTCGGGCATTACAGTTATAAAATTCTCCGAATCAAAGGGCTTCTGCATACCTCAGATGCTCCAATTATCAAACGACTCTCATCTTTACCGTGAAGGGCTACCCACAAAATACAACAATCGCACTCCGATCTAAATGAATATTTGTCGCACTCCAAAAATTCCCTTAAGAAATATTTACAAACGTGTTTAAGAGGGGGCTGTCTCTGGCAAAAATATAATTGCAAGCAAAAATCTTGAAATTTCGGAGTGTGATATATATGAGCGTAAAGCGTGGAGATATCTATTATGCCGACCTCTCCCCTGTTGTCGGCTCGGAGCAAGGCGGACTTCGTCCCGTTCTTATAATACAAAACGACGTCGGCAACAGATACAGTCCAACAGTTATAGCCGCGGCTATAACCTCACGAATGGGAAAAACAAGGCTTCCCACACATATCGACATTTATGCCGACAAGGTCGGACTTGCCAAGGATTCGGTGATTCTCCTTGAGCAGATACGTACGCTCGACAAGCGACGCCTCAAGGAAAAGATGGGACATCTTGACGACGGTATGATGTCACAGGTAAACTCTGCCATAGCTGTCAGCTTCGGTCTCGGAGATCAAAGTGCGACAACTACCGTATCAGGAATAGAATAATTATCAAAACGGCATTTTGTTGTTGACAAAATGCCGTTTTTGTGATATAATCCTTTACGTTGAATAAAAACTGCCACCGGGTAGTGAATGTTGAGTACATTCGTTGCGTATCGTTAGGTCATAGAAGATACGTCTCGAATGTTTTTTGTTTTGGGGGCATTATGTCGAGACTTTTTTCATCAATTCTAAGTTCAATAAAGAATCTAAATTTATTTGAGCGTATACTTTGGTCGGTCTCCGTGACCGTCATAATAATCAGCTTTTTTGCAACAGGTCACCCTGACGTGCTCGTGCTATGCTCCACGCTCGTCGGCGTCACGGCATTGGTATTCGTAGCAAAGGGCGACGTGCTCGGTCAGATACTTTGCTTTATCTTCAGCCTGCTCTATGCCGCTGTGTCATTCAGATTTGCCTATTACGGCGAGATGATATCCTATGTCGGTATGTCTGGTGTGATAGCACTCATCTCAACAGTATCGTGGATAAGACACCCTTATGCGGACAAACAGGTCAAGGTCAACCGTCCAAGCGTCAAGGCACTCTTGGCTCTTGCCGCTCTCACACTTGCCGTCACCGTCGCCTTTTATTTTATCCTCAAGCTTCTCGGAACGGCAAGCCTTATCGTAAGCACCGTCTCTATAGCGACAAGCTTTGCGGCGTCGGCGCTGACTGTACTCCGCAGTCCGTATTACGCGATAATGTATTCGCTTAACGATATCGTGCTTATTACACTTTGGGTAATAGCGAGCATCTCCGACCCATCGTCCGTTCCTATGATATTCTGCTTCGTTATGTTCCTTATTAACGACCTGTACGGCTTCTATAATTGGCGTCGTATGGAAAAACGTCAAAAGCAAAGTGTTTAATATATGTTTTAGGGGAAAACTTCTCGAAAGAAGTTTTCCCCTAAAAACATATTATATCAGACATTAAACATCAGATCTCCGTATGTAGGAAGCGGCCAATATTCACTTGCCGTGATGGGCTCCATCGCGTCAACGTAGGAACGGAGCTTCTCCATCGCGGGAATGACCTCATAACAGTATGCCTCAGCGCGCTTAACGGCGTCGGTTATCTTCGCCGCCTCTGCCTCAGCCTTTTTAAGTGAGTCAAGAGCTACGTATGCCTTGGAATTTAGTGTCGACAGCTTTGTGATGATATCCTTTTCGATAGACACGTCGATATCCGGCAGGACAGCGAGCTTCGCGCCCATTGTGTCCGCGACCTCAGCTACGTACGCGTTAACTGCGGGGATAATATCTCTGCTTGCCATTTCTATCATCGTCAGCGCCTCGATATTTACTATCTTAGCATAATTCTCAAAATATATCTCCTCACGGGAGTTTATCTCCACCTCACTCATTACGCCGTGGTCGATAAACAGCTTAATGTTCTTAGGAGCGTTGAACTGCTTATAAGCGTCCACCGTGGTCTTGAGATTGAGAAGTCCGCGCTTCTCCGCTTCCTTCTCCCACTCCTCCGAGTAACCGTTTCCGTCAAAGAGAATTCTTCTGTGAGCCGTAAAGGTGTCCTTGATAAGCTGTGCCACAGCCGCGTCAAAATCGTCTGCCTTTTCAAGCGCGTCCGCAAACTGCTTGAAGCTCTCTGCCACCGCCGTGTTAAGCACGATATTGGGCATCGCGATATTCTGCGACGAGCCCACCATTCTGAACTCAAACTTGTTACCAGTAAAAGCGAAGGGAGACGTTCTGTTTCTATCGGTGGTGTCCTTACGGAAGATAGGAACGGTAGGAATACCCAAATCCATGATTCCCGCCTTTGCGCCCTTGTAGGTCTTACCATCAATAATAGAGTCTATTATTTCCTCAAGCTCCTCACCCACAAATATCGAAACTATCGCGGGAGGCGCTTCATTCGCGCCGAGACGGTGGTCGTTACCCGCGTGAGCAACGGATATTCTCATAAGATCCTGATAATCGTCTACCGCCTTTATAATGGCAGCCAAGGAAAGCAGGAACAGTATATTGTCAGCGGGTGTCTTACCGGCCTTGATAAGGTTCTTTCCGGTATCTGTGGATATAGACCAGTTATTGTGCTTACCAGAGCCGTTAACGCCCGCATAAGGCTTTTCGTGAAGCAGGCAGACAAGTCCGTGCTTCTCGGCGATCTTCTTCATATACTCCATTATCAAAAGATTATGGTCGACCGCCATATTGGTTGTCTCAAATATAGGAGCGAGCTCGTGCTGCGCGGGAGCAGCCTCGTTGTGCTTGGTCTTGGAGTTTATGCCAAGTATCCAAAGAGCCTCGTCAAGGTCCTGCATATACGCGCTGATCCTTGTCTTAAGCGGACCGAAGTAATGGTCCTCAAGCTCCTGTCCCTTAGGCGCGGGAGCTCCAAAGAGCGTTCTTCCCGTATATATAAGGTCTTTTCTCTTGTCGTACATTTCCTTATCGACGATAAAGTACTCCTGCTCAGCGCCTACGGTGGTATTGAGCCTCTGCGTTTCGTTATCGCCGAAAAGTCTAAGTATTCTCAGTCCTTGCGTGCTTATGGCATCCATAGAACGAAGCAAGGGAGTCTTAGTATCAAGCGCCTCGCCCGTGTACGAGCAAAATGCTGTGGGAATATAGAGCGTGCCGTCCTTAACAAAGGCGTAAGACGCGGGGTCCCACGCCGTATAGCCTCTTGCCTCAAAGGTCGCGCGAAGTCCGCCTGACGGGAAGGACGAGGCATCAGACTCACCCTTTATGAGCTCCTTGCCCGAAAACTCCATAACTACCTTGCAGCTTCCAACGGGAGATATAAAGGAATCGTGCTTCTCAGCGGTCACACCCGTAAGTGGCTGAAACCAATGCGTATAGTGAGTAGCTCCCTTCTCTATTGCCCAATCCTTCATTGCGTTAGCAACGGCATCGGCAACCGACGCGTCTATTGTTTTTCCCGTTGCTATGGTCTTGGTCAGCGACTTATAGACCTCTTTGGGGAGTCTTTCACGCATAACGTCGTCGTTGAACACCATGCAACCGAATATCTCGGGAATGTTTTTGGTCATAAATGTTTACCTCAATAAAATATGTAATAAAAGCTTCAAAACGTACCGCGGTCGCATTTTTGTCAATACCGCGGTACGTTTGGTTTTATTCGTCAAGCATCGGGATCTTCATTATCTTCTTGAGCTCTTCTCTGTCAAGGAAGGGCGCAAGATCCTCAAGAGGAGGACTTACGAGAGTTCCGTCGGGAAGTCTCTTAGTAGCGCTCTTTGGCTCAAAGAACTGAGTGGGATCAACGAATATCTCGGCTATAAATGCGCCCTCCGTACCAAATGCTGCCTCAAGAGCCGCGTCTATCTCGGAATTTGCGCGACAAGCGACATAAGGATATCCGTATGCCCACGCAAGCTTCTCAAGCGACGGGAAGGACAAGTCTCCGCTCTCAGGTCCGATACCTACCTTGGTATGCGTACCGAAGAGATTGGTCTGCGTCTGTCTTATAGAATGGTATCCGTCGTTATTGATAACGAATATCTTTACGGGAAGCTTGTTGGTAAGAATGGTCTGAAAAGTCGGAGGCCAAGCG
>JAZSNX010000022.1:0-17916 GCA_045536665.1 Eubacteriales bacterium | reverse complement strand
CAGAACGACATGGCTACGATCCGACTTCAATAATCAAGTCTATGACCCCTTATGAACGTCAAAAGCCCGAGATACTCGGCGCGTCCCGCAAAAAGCGCATTGCAGCGGGAAGCGGAACGTCGGTCGAGGAGGTCAACAAGCTGCTTAAGCAGTTTGAACAAACGAGAAAGCTTATGAAGCAATTCTCTAACCCCAAGCAAATGTCGAGATTCGGCAGAAAAAAGATGAAAATTCCGTTCAATTGACCGTCACTTTGTCGGCCACGGATTTTTATAAATAATAAAATTTTATTTTTGGAGGAAACAAAAATGGCAGTTAAAATGAGACTTAGAAGAATGGGCGCAAAGAAAGCTCCTACTTACCGTGTTATCGTCGCTGATAGCCGTTCTCCCAGAGACGGTCGCTTCATCGAGGAGATCGGTCACTTCAATCCCCGCAGCGATGAGCTCAAGATCGATGCTGACAAGGCAAAGACATGGCTCGCTAACGGCGCACAGCCCACTGATACCGTAAAGGCTCTTCTCAAGAAGTCCGGCATCGTTGACTGATCGGAACAGGTGAATGCAGATGACCGATTTAAAGGAAACCCTGAGCAACATTGCCAAGGCTATTGTCGATCATCCCGATGACGTAACTGTTCTCGAAACACAGGACGAGGATAGAGTGACCCTTGTTCTCAGCGTTGCAGAGAACGATATGGGTATGGTAATCGGTAAAAACGGTAAGATCGCTAAGGCGATCCGCACAGTGATGAGAGCAGCCGCTTCCGCCGATGGCAAGGAAGTTAATGTTGTGATCAGATAAACTTCTGTAAAATGCAGAGAAGCAGAGCGTTTTCGGCAAACACGCCGTAGCGCTCTATTCTCTTTTTGGAGACAAATCTATGTATATAAAAAGCTATGAGCTTGTAAGAGACGAATTAAGAGCGAGTATCATTTTAGTGGCACAGGAGCTTGAAAAATACCTGTCCGCAATGGATACGGGCGGCGATTTCTCTGATGCTGAACGGGCAAAAAGAGCACACTATGAAAGCACCTCCGCACTGATATCGGCTATGCAAAGAGCCGAGCGTGTTTCGGCAACCGTATCGAAGCTAACGTTAGAATCAGACGCCGAAAACGACACGATACTTGCATTAAAATTTGCAGAGTTACTTGATTCTTATATGGTTGCAAGAAGGACGATAGAGGAATATCTTTTTAAGACTGACGGCATCATCGTCAAAGGGAAGGACATATTCCCTGTTTTCTCCGTAAAGCAAAGCGCAGATATGGCTCTTAGAAAGATAAAAATCCTCTTAAACGACAAAATATAGGCAAAAAAACAGGGCAAACTAAAATACACGTACCTCTCTCTCCGCATATACTACATAAAAGGAACAGGAGGTGCGCTATGACACGGCAAGAGCGACTTGAGCTGTTTTATACTGGCAGATACTCGGATTTTATCGGTGAGCTTGACCGAATGAATGCGGTAGACGTTGCACAAATGTTAAGCTCGATAGACGTTTGCGAGCTTCCAAAAATATTCAGAATGCTCAAAAAGGACGTTTGCGCAGATATATTCGCAGAGCTTGATATTGAGCTTCAGGAAAAGATCATAAACTCAATGCAGGACCTTGAGATATCTACTTTTATAGATATGCTGGCAATGGATGATACCGTTGATATGCTTGAGGAGTTGCCCGCAAGCATCGTTGAACGGGTGTTAAAAAGCACCTCTCCCTCACGACGAATACTGATAAATAAGCTCCTTCAATACGAGGACGGCAGCGCGGGCAGTATCATGACTCCCGAGCTTGTTCGAGTAAAGAGCGAGCTTACGGTACAAGAAGCGGTAAGCTATATTCGCAATACGGGTATCAACAAGGAGACCGTGTACGTAATATACGTCACCGATCAATCAAGGCATCTTCTCGGAATACTTGAACTGAAGGATCTGCTGTTCGCCGAACCCGATGATATTATCGGCGATATTATGGATACCGCCATAATAATAGGCCATACTCACGATACTCAACGTGATATAGCAGATACCATATCAAAATACGACCTGCTCGCGCTCCCGATAGTTGACAGCGAAAACAGACTGGTGGGTATCGTTACTGTCGATGACGCGCTTGATGTTATCAATGAAGAGACCACTGAGGATATCGAAAAAATGGTAGCTATCGTTCCAAGCGACAAACCGTATCTTAAGGTAGGTGTTTTCAATACATGGCTACGCAGAATACCCTGGCTTCTGATACTGATGCTTTCATCGACGTTCACAGGCTCAATAATCACTCATTATGAAAACGCCCTCGGTCAGGCGGTGATACTCACAGCATTCATTCCCATGCTTATGGGCTCGGGCGGAAACGCCGGCGGACAGTCCTCTGTCACCGTAATAAGAAGCCTGTCACTTGGTGAGATAAGAATGGGAAATATTTTCAGGGTGCTTTGGAAGGAGTTTCGCGTTTCCCTGCTTTGCGGCATAACGCTTGCCGTGGCAGCATTCGTAAAAATAATCCTTGTCGACAGAGCCGACGTCAAAATTGCTCTAGTGGTCGCTCTGACACTTGTAGCGACTGTAATAGTGGCAAAGCTTGTAGGCGCTTCCCTACCCATACTCGCTAAAAGGATCGGACTTGATCCCGCAATTATGGCAAGTCCTTTTATCACAACAGTTGTCGACGCGGTATCTCTTATAATATATTTTTCTATCTCGACACGTGTTTTACAGCTTTAACTCTTTGCTCTTCGTAGGTCTTATAAAGCCCTTCGTAGAGCAAATTTGTTTTTTGAGTCATTGCCCGCGCGTTCAGCTCACTCTCAAACCTTTCCCTTGCGTTTATAGATATCTGTTCATATAGGCATTTGTCTCTTATCAGCTTTTTTACGTATTTCGCCATAGCTATATGGTCATAGCAACGGCAGACAAAGCCGTTTACGCCGTGACGTACCATATAAGGATTTCCACCGTAATCACTGACTACCGCAGGAAGTCCTATCGACATTCCCTCAGACAGCGCAAGCGACGAGGTCTCCGTTCCCGTTGAGCAATTGATGTTTATATCCGCTATATTCATATACGGAGCTACGTCATTTACAAAGCCTGTAAATATCACGTATTTTTCTATCGCGTAACCCTTGCTTAGCTTAAGCAGGCGCTCTCTTTCACTTCCGTCACCGAGCAACAGTACCTTTATGCGTACTCCGTCATCTATGAGCTGTCTTACCGCCTCAAAGAACCATATATGCCCCTTATAAGGCTCGAGACGAGCATTCATAACAAGAACAGCTTCTTCATTAGCTATCCCGAGCATCTCTCTCAGCTTGACTTTTTCGTTATGATCAAGGGTTGGCAAACGTCTCGCGCCGTTGATAATTACACGTATCTTTGAGCCGTCTATACCAAGCTCCAACAGATTTTTTCTCGCCGCCTCCGCGACCGCTATAAAGCTGTCCGAAAGCGCGGAATTTATATATCCCGAAAGGCGAGTAATAAGCGCATTGCGAGATTTTATGGGAAACACGCAATGGCGTGTGCATAGCTTAACAGGAACACGGCAAAGCTTCGCCGCTATCCTTGCGCTGAGCGCGCCGTGGCAGTTTATTATATCGGGGTGCAGTGCTCTGAGCACACCCACATACTTAAAGATAGAAAAAAACTCAAACGAAGCGTCGAAACAGCAATCCATCTCAATAATATTTATTTTCAATCCCTTAAGGCGCTCGATCAGCGCACTTCCCCTCGGGAGCAAAACGGTAGTTTGATATATCTCGGGATCGGTATTATGCAATCTGTTTGCGAGCAAAACGCCCGCGCCTCCGATATTGCTATCGGTAATCACCTCTGCTATCTTCATAGATCTACCTCTCTTTCACAAATTATTTTGTCCCAAAGAGGTAAAAAAATGCAGGTTCTCGGCATACCGAGAACCTGCAGCTTGTAAGCTATGGATATTAAGAGCGTTTCTTAAGTCTACCGACGACTCTGCCGCAACAAACGACCTCGGAATAACCTTGGAGAAGTATATCTCCGTAATCCTCGTTAAGCGAGATGAGTCTGTCTCCGCCGAACTTCTTGAAATATCCGTTGCCGTCAAGAACGAATATGCCCAGCTCTCCGACCTCGATAGCATCGGTGTCCTCAACGAGCACGATATCGCCGTCGTGATATTTAGGCTCCATACTGTTTCCGTTGATACGCAAAGCGAAGTCGGCGATGCGAGTCTTATCATTATCGGGTATGGAAATACTGTCTGCCTGCGCATCGTCAAGATACACTCCCGTTCCTGCGGATACCGCAAGATCGTACAGCATAATATCTCTCTTGCGATAGCTTGGGGCGCTGTGGAGCTCGGGCAATATTTTGGCTGTTCTTTGAGCGGTCACTCTCGGAGCGACCGACCTATGAACAGCGCTCTCTGCCACCTTTGCTCGCTCTGCTTCCTTCTTGGCTACCATAACGACAAGCTCCTTGGAATGAGCATCAAGCTCTCTGTACACCTCGATAAAATCCATCTCCTCAGGCGCGAGAGTATAATTATGATCGTTCTGCGGAATACCGCTGACGATATAATCAAGCGAGCAGCCAAGCGCATCGGCAATAGAAACGATGTTCGCAAGCTTCGGCGAATCGCTGATACCTGCCATTATCTTACTGAGAGTGCTAAGCGGGATACCCGTAAGCTCCGAGAGCTTATCGTTGGTTATCTTCTTCTCGTTTTTTATCTTTTTTATTCTATCAATATAGTTGTAATCCATAGCCCCTCCCAAATTCCTTTTATGGAATAATTATATCACGCTTTTTTACTTTTGTAAAGGGGTTTTGAAAAATATTTTTCCGATTTTTGAAAAATTATATTTCTTTCATCAATTCGCAAAGCTTTTGAGACAGAAGTCTCGCGCTTCTCTGCGCCTCCTCAAGGCTATTACCGCTTGCCCCGACTTCTATAAGCAACGAGAATTTTGAAAGCTCCTGATTGTAAGTAGATGACTTAAGGTTTGTGGGACGGCAGATGTTCTCACACTCCGCATTGAGCTTTTCCCTGAGCTTCAGCGCAAGTGAGAGATTGTTTTCCCAGCCCTCGCATGCCTGACCTCCCCAATCGCTTCCCACAACACACATAAGCTGTGCCGCCGCTTCTCCCTTGTACTCGGCGACAGGGCGTACAAGATCGCCGTTGGAACGAACGATGGAGTCACGATGGATATCTATGACCAGCTTTATGCTCGGATATTCCTTAAGGTACTTTCTTATGGTATCCTCGGCTCTCGCATACGAATCCTTATACTGAACCGCATCGTGCATAATGGTACAATGAGCGGTAGGAATGCCATTATTGTTGAGTATTTCGGCTACCGTCTTGCCGATCGCAACTACGTTTTCTCTTGTATCCTCGCTTCTCGCATGATCGTTCGAATCACTCGAATAATACGTTGCTCCGTCATCGCTGTATGCCTCTGTGCCGTGGGTATGTACGATAAGAACGAGAGGCTCATTGCTGAGTGATACCTGCTCGTATCCGTTTGCCTTTTTTAGGTCCTTGTTGAGGAGCTTTAACACGTCGGGAGAATAACCGGTCGAATTATTTATATATGATGAACCGTATTTTGTAAGCGACAGATCCATAGGCACTATGGGAGTATGTCCGTCGGGTACTGCTGAATAATCAAAGGCGTATATGTCCTTAGGCTTGCTTCCCACCTCAACACTCGGATCTTGCGGTTTACCTCCGCTCACTTCATTATTATCAGTTGACTCACCGCTCATAGGAGGAGCTGGACTGGGCTCGCTATCGTCGCTTATCGCTCCTCCGCCTGACATATCCGTAAAATCTGTTTTTAATATAAGTGAGCCTATCTTGTCCACTACTCCTACCAAGGATAGCTTACCGCCAAGCGCGTTTCCGTTAGAGCTCATCCCAAATAAAAACAATATAACTACCGCAAGGACTGTACATACCGTAGTAACCATATACGCCTTGTATATACCCCTTTTACCGACCCTCCTTTTAGTTCTGAACTCGGTATAAGCAAAATGATCCTCCGCGCTCTCAAGTCTGTTTCTGATGGGTGCCGCATCCAATCTTTTTTTGTCAAGCATTTTTAATTGACCTCCTTTTTTATACTTATTCAAACATATTCACGTCTTATGAGCCATATTCCAAAAGAGCCTTATTAATAGCTGATGACAACAATTTGGCTGCTGAAAGCGTAAGCGCATCGCACTCCTTCGGCGTGACGAACATATTCTTTACACCGTCAAGCGTTGCCTTCGCCTTTCCGCAAAGCTCACTGTGCCCGATATCACACAGCGCACCGGCAACTATTGTTGACGCCGACACCACAGTCGGTATGCCTATGGCTACTACAGGAACGCCGACAGTTTGTTCAGTCAAGGAAAGTCGAGAATTTCCTATGCCAGCCCCTGGTGAGATGCCCGTATCGGATATCTGCACGGTAGCCATCAATCTTTGAACGTCTCTTGCCGCCAACGCGTCTATTGCCACTACTATATCAGCTCCTATCTCCCTGACCATCGCTCTTACCGCTTCTCCGCTCTCTATTCCAGTCTCTCCCAATACTCCGCATTCCAAAGTACAAATACTGAGTCCTGTTGTTTCGCTATCCTTATCATTTCGAAGCAGGTCCGCGCATCTTGTAGCGAATATATCATCTATACTCAAAGGACCAAGTGAATCCGCCGCTATCCGCCTGTTCCCAATTCCCGCCACAAGGACGACAGCGCCTTTTTCTATATGTCTCGATACCGCCACCTTGATCTCGTCCGCCACTATCTTTTCAAGATGCTTAGCAAGCCCCATAGTTAGACGAGGAAAATAAACCGTAACATAATTCCCCAAGCCGCAGCCGTATTCCTTCGACTGCAACTCATTCGCAATACTCAGCCGACACACCAAAACATCGCCGAAGCGCTCCTCGCTGTATGCCTTTTTGCCCCTTATATTATCTATGCGAGCATTTTCCATAACGAGATCTGAATGGATATAATTATACATATTGATAATCCCCTTTTGTTTGATGTAAATTGCACAACAAATGCCCGCGCATATTGTGCAATCGAACGAAACTTAAAATCAATGTGTTTTTTCCATTGATTTTATTATAAAAAAATGTTATAATACAATGAGTAAAAAACCATTTTGTTGGTATTTAGTTTTGAAACCATAAGGAGGTTCTCTTACAATGATGAAAAGAGTAATTTCTCTTGCGCTTTGCTTGCTGATGCTCGTTGCTGTTTTTGCAGGTTGTGCAAAGAAAGATGAAGAAGATCAGGGTGCATACGTTTACATGTACCTTGCGGATCAGGTATATGATCTTGACCCTGCCAACGCGTATAACAACGAGTCGGCGCTTAAGATCGTCAGCCTTGTCTTTGACAGCCTGTTCACGCTTGACAGTAATGGAAACGTAAAGAAGTCACTTGTCAAGAAGTACGTCATCAACGAGGATGACAATACAAAGGAATACGAGATGATACTTACGCTCAACCAAACTTGTTGGACGGACGGTACTCAGATCACCGCTAACGACATTTATTTTGCTTGGACACGTCTGCTCCAGCCCGACAATAGCTATGAGGCTGCCGCGCTTCTTTTTGATGTAAAGAACGCTCGTGCCGCTAAGGAAGGCGACGTATCGATAGACGACGTTGGAATAAGCGCTATCAACGAAAAGGAATTCCGTATTCTTTTTGAAGGAAAGATCGATTACGATCAATTCCTACTTAACCTTACAAGCCACGCTCTTGCTCCCCTCCGTGAGGACATCGTTTCCAAAACGGCTGACTGGGCAAAGAAGCCTGCTACCATATGCTCAAGCGGTCCTTTCAGACTCAGAGAGGTAAACTACACTGAGGGTGAGGAAAAGCTTGTTCTTGAGAGAAACCCTTACTACTACCGTGATATTGAGAAGGACAGCATCGATAAGGTAGTTCGTCCCTTCAGACTTGTCGTTGATTATACTATGACCGACGAAGAGATCCTCGCGGCATACAACGAAGGCAAGATATTCTACATGGGAGATATTCCGCTTTCTGTAAGAGCAAGTCTTGCTGATCAGGCAGAGGTCACCGACGCTCTCAGCACTCATACATACGTTCTCAATGAGAATGCTGTTATCCAGAAGTATACGAAGAGCGGATTTGATAAGCTCTCTCAGACCAAGGAGCTTGAGAACTGGAAGAAGTCCGTTACTGTAGTTGCTCCTACCGCAACCCCGACTACTTATGTTAAGTCCGAGCTCAACGGCGATAAGATATTTGCGGACGCAAAGGTAAGACAGGCAATGTCTCTCGCGATAGATAGAAACGCTATCGCAGACGCTGTTGTATTCGCTAAGGCAGCAACTGGTATAGTTCCCTACGGTGTTTATGATGCCAATTCCAAGAAGGAACTATTCAGAGAAACAGGAAGAGACATTCTCGCTTCGAGCGCTGACATAGCTACCGCTAAGTCACTTCTCGCCGAGGCAGGTGTTGATCCCACACAGTATATGTTCGCTATCTCCGTAGCCGCGTATGATGACGTTCATATGAAGATAGCCGAGATGGTTCAGGCAGCATGGACCGAGCTTGGCTTCCACGTTGCTATCAGGGCAATAAACACCATTCAGAATCCTGACTACCTCAAGACGATAGAGGACATTCCGAAGGACATTCAGGACGATCTTTTCGCGGAGGCTTACCGCGCAGGTGAATTTGAGGTTGCGGCAATAGACTACACTGCTTACTCCGTTGACGCTTACTCTATGCTCGCTCCCTTCGCAAAGGCGTTCACAGGCGGCGCTTGTACGTCTCTAAACAGCACGACATTTGAGATACCCACTCATATTTCGGGCTACAACAATGAGGAATACAACGCAAAGATAGAAGCGGCATTCAACGAAAAGGACATCAAAAAGAGAGCTGTTCTTCTCCACGAGGCTGAAGAGATACTTATGAAGGATCTCCCCGTTATCCCGATAGTATTCAACAAGAACGCTACCATGATCAAAAAGGACCTCTCCAAGGTAAAGTACACTTACTACGGAACGCCTATATTCACAAAGGCAAAGCTCAAGGATTATGAGCTTTACGTTCCCGCTGATGAGGTCGTTTGATCAAAGTTCAATTATCCGACTGCCTTTTGGCAGTCGGATTTTTTGTTATACAGCAAAAATTTTTTCAAAACCACTTGAAATATAAATAATAATGTGGTATAATTATTCGGTCATATGTAAATGCGTTGATGAAGTCAGCGCGCTTTTCTAAGATCTGCCTCAGAGAAATACCGTCGTTGGCTGTGAGCGGTATGCGGATATTAAGCGTTGCATTTCCCTTCGGAGCAGGCTTTGTGAAGGCTTTTGCTTGTAGCAAGGCACGGCAGACACCGTTAAACGTCAAGCTGAGTGCTGATAACAGTCAGAAATTAGGTGGTACCGCGAGTATATTTTACCCGTCCTATTTATTTAGGACGGGTTATTTTTATAAAAATAATTTTACAACATATAACGAAAGGAAACAAAATGAAAGACAAACTTCAAAGGATCAAGGAAGAAGCTCTTGCGGCTATATCCTCGGATAGTGCCGATCTTGAGCAGATCAGAATTCAGTATCTTGGAAAGAAGGGCGAGCTCACTGCCGTTTTGCGCGGAATGGGCGCTCTGAGTGCTGAGGAAAGACCTATTGTCGGTCAGCTTGCAAATGAGGTGAGAGCCGAGATAGAAGCCGCGATAAAGGTAAAGACCGAGGCGCAAAAAAACGCGGCGCTTGAAAGAAAGCTCGCAAGCGAAAAGATCGACGTTACCCTGCCCTCTAATGCCCCCAAGGCAGGAAAGCTCCATCCCCTTACACAGGTACAGCGCACTATTGAGGACATATTTATAGGAATGGGCTTCTCTATCGCGGAAGGACCTGAGGTCGAGTACGATTACTACAACTTCCAGGCGCTCAACATTCCCGAAAATCACCCCGCAAGAGACACTCAGGATACCTTCTATATAACCGAGAACATTCTTCTTCGTTCACAGACCTCTCCCGTTCAGGTAAGAACTATGGAAAAGCAGAGACCTCCGATAAGAATCATCTCCCCCGGTCGTGTTTACCGTTCGGACGCTGTTGACGCTACTCACTCTCCTCTTTTCCATCAGGTCGAGGGACTTGTCGTTGACAAGGGCATCACTATGGGAGACCTCAAGGGTATGCTCGAGACCTTTGCGAAGACACTTTTCGGAAACGATACAAGACTTCGCTTCCGTCCCCACCACTTCCCGTTCACAGAGCCCTCCGCTGAGGTCGATGTGTCCTGCTTCGTATGCGGTGGCAAGGGCTGTCGCGTATGTAAGAATGAGGGTTGGATAGAGATACTTGGCGCGGGAATGGTACATCCCTTCGTTCTCTCCAACTGCGGCATTGACCCCACAGTTTACAGCGGATTCGCGTTCGGTATGGGCGTTGAGAGAATAGCGATGAAGTATTACGGTATTGACGATATGTGTCTGCTTTACGAAAACGACACACGTTTTCTTGAGCAGTTCTGATAGAAAGGTAGGTCACACGAATGAATTTATCAAAGAATTGGCTTGCCGATTACGTTGACGTAAGTGACGTAGCGGTCAAGGATTACTGCGACAGAATGACGGACACAGGCTCTAAGGTCGAGTGCTATGAGGAGCTTGGCGAGAACATTCAGAACGTCGTTGTCGCAAAGATAGTCAAGATAACCCCACACGAAAACAGCGACCATCTCCAGATATGTCAGGTAGACATCGGAAGCGAGGTCGTTCAAATAGTAACCGGCGCTCAAAACGTCTTTGAGGGTGCGATAGTTCCCGCGGCTATTCCCGTTGCTAAGCTCCCCGGTGACATCACCATAAAGGCAGGCAAGCTTCGCGGTGTTGAGTCAAACGGTATGCTCTGCTCTATCGGCGAGCTTGAGCTTACCGAGCACGATATGCCCGGTAAAGAGCCCAATGGCATACTTATTCTCGACGATGAGTATGCGGACAAGCTTGGTATGGATATCCGAGAGGCGCTTATGCTCAAGGACACCGTTGTTGAGTTTGAGATAACCTCTAACCGTCCCGACTGTTTGTCCGTTCTCGGTCTCGCTCGCGAGAGTGCCGTGTCCTTCGGACGTGAGTTCAAAAAGCCCACTCCCTCTGTAAAGTGCGCGAATGACGGAGATAAGATAGCAAACTATCTCTCTGTTGCGATAGACGCTCCCGACCTCTGCCAAAGATATATGGCAAGAGTTGTAAAGAACGTTAAGATAGCTCCCTCCCCCTTGTGGCTGAGAATGAGACTGCGCGCAAGCGGCGTTCGTCCTATCAACAATATCGTTGACATTACAAACTACGTAATGCTTGAATACGGTCAGCCTATGCACGCGTTTGATTACACCTGTCTTGACGGCTCGTCTATTATAGTTCGCAGAGCCGCTGACGGCGAGCAGTTTATGTCCCTTGACGATCAGGAGCACAAGCTTGATAATTCTATGCTCGTTATCGCGGACAGCAAGAAGGCTGTTGCTCTTGCGGGCGTTATGGGTGGCGCAAACAGTGAGATCAAGGATACGACCGCAACCGTTGTCTTTGAGTCTGCTTGCTTCCTCGGCACGTCTGTCCGTGTAACCGCAAAGAAGAACGGAATGAGAACGGAAAGCTCCGCTCGTTACGAAAAGGGTCTTGACCCCGAGAACTGCTATGCGGGACTTGAGAGAGCTTGCGAGCTTGTTGAGCTTCTTGGCGCGGGTGAGGTAGTCAACGACATCATCGACGTTTATCCCGGAAAGAAGCCTCTCACCGTTCTTGACTTCGCTCCCGAAACGATAAACAAGTTCCTCGGTACGGATATCCCCACCGATGAGATGATAAAGATACTCGAAACACTTGAATGCAATGTGGACGGCGACAAGATAACCGTTCCCTCTTTCCGCGCTGATCTCTGCTGTATGAATGACATCGCAGAGGAAGTAGCGAGAATTTACGGCTACAACAATATCGTTTCCACAAGGATCAAGGCAGAGACTACACAGGGCGGACGTACCCCCAAGCAGAAGTTTGAGGTTGACGTTGAGAACGCTATGTGCGGAATGGGACTTGACCAGATCCAGACATTCTCCTTCATCAGCCCCAAGTTTTATGATAAGGTCAGACTTCCCGCTGATAGCGCGCTTCGCAATTCTGTGGTCATCTCCAATCCTCTCGGTGAGGACACCAGCATTATGCGTACCACAGCACTTCCCTCTATGCTTGAGATAGTTGCGAGAAACTATAACTTCAATAACGCGAACGTCAAGCTCTTTGAGGTCGCTACCGTTTATATTCCCACCACTCCCGACAAGCTCCCGAATGAGAACAAGGTGCTCTCAGTTGGTATGTACGGAAACTGTGATTTCTATACCGTTAAGGGCGTTTGTGAGAATATACTCAGCCTCGCTCAGATAAAGGATTATACCGTAAAGGCTTGCTCCGATAATGTAAGCTTCCACCCCGGCAGATGCGCTAAGATATTCATCGGTGACAAGGAGCTCGGCATATTCGGTGAGATACATCCCTTGACACTCAAAAATTACGATATTGACACGCCTGTTTACGCGGCAGAGCTTGACTTTGACGCTATATTCGCAATTATGGACCCCAACAAGGTGTATACTCCCCTTCCCAAGTACCCCGCGACCACCCGTGACTTCTCCTTTGTTTGTGAGGAAGCGCTTGAGGTCGGCACGATCTTTGCCGAGGTCAAGAATGCAGGCGGAAAGCTTATAGAGGACATTGCTCTGTTTGATATTTACAGAGGACCTCAGGTTGGTGAAAACAAGAAGTCGGTATCCATTCGTGTTACTCTCAGAGCCGCTGACAGAACGCTTACCGTTGAGGAAGCAGAAAAGGTATCCGCAAAGATACTCAAGGGCTTGCAGAACGAGCTCGGCATCGCCTTGAGAGCGTAAACAGTACACGATATGGAAAAGCAAAAGCTTGACAGAATAAACGAGCTTGCGAAAAAATCAAAGACTGAGGAGCTGACTGCTGACGAAAAAGCCGAGCAGGCAGCCCTCCGTCAGGAGTATATCAATGAGATACGCGCTTCATTTGGAGCAATGCTCGATAACACCGTGATACAGTACCCCGATGGCTCAAGAAAAAGCCTGAAAAAGGACAAATAAACAAAGAAAAGAGACGTTCAATGAACGTCTCTTTTCTTAGTCCTTAAAGGCTTCAATCGCTCTGCTTCTGAGGTCCGTCAGAAAGCTTTTATAGGTATTTTCCTCAACAAAGGGATTGTATTTATCGGTAAGCCTTTTCTCCTTTTCTCGATGGTTATTATTGCTCAAATGATTGCCGAGATGAAGCGTGACAGGCTCGTCGAAAATTTTGTCAATGCTATTTAAGAACTTATCTCTCATAGCGAGCGGCAGACCGTATTTCGCAAGAAATTCCTTTGTCAAGGAATTGAGTCCCGCACCGCCAAACATTCCCGCAAGATATTCCTTGCCGTTATAGGTAGTATTGAAGAATATTGACACAGTTCCCTCGGTATGCCCCGGTGTTGAGATAAATCGCATATGAGTATCACCAAAGCTTATAACGTCGCCGTCCTCTATGATAACGTCCGCCTCGAAAGGCTCTTCGAGCTCTCCGCCAAGGTGTGTTCCGTCAACCCCATTGACCATATTCTCGTCGCCGCGTCCGATATACGTTTTAGCGCCCGTAAGCTCAACAAGAGCTCTCGTGCCGCCAATATGATCGTAATGCCCGTGTGAGTGAACAATGTGCTTTATATCGTACGGATCAAAGCCAAGAACGCGAATGTTCTCTATGAGAAGATACAAGGTCTTTGCGTAGGCTGTATCTATTAGCACAAGTCCATCGCTTGTAGCTACCAAATGCGAAGGACCGCTTTCCGTCCCCACATAATATATGTTATCAGATATTCTGCATGGCTTTCGAGCCTGCTTCCAATATTCGGTCGGCATAGCGGTCCTCCTATTAAATTATAATATATTGCACTTAAGCCTTTTGAGGATATACCTCAGTTATCTGTCCGTTTCTATATGCAAGACCGATGGTCTTCTTGTGTGAGCCGGAGAAATATTCCTTATTGGAAAACTGTCTTACAGATGCCATTACTCTTGCGTATTTTGCATCTTCGGTAGCAGAGCCACTTGTAAGTCTTTCAGGACAGCTGGGAACGAATACGTACTTACCTCTAACAAGAGCGTAGGTATTGGGCATTTCGTTTGCGGCGTGATGCGCCAGCTGAATTATGTCACTCTTGAGGAAGGAAGAATAATACTGCGGAATCTTTGCCTCAGCTTTGTTTGACGCGTCTCCCGTTACTATCATAGACATTCCCTTTGTCGAAATTCTCGATACGGTACTTACGTCGTTAAGATCCGAGGTTACGGTCGTTCTTCCCGATATGGGATCAACAAGATCCTCGTGTGTAAGCAGTATCTCAATAGTAACATCCGCAAACTGCAGCTTATCACCCGTATGAGGCTTATAGAATACTGTCTTGGGGAAATACATCTGGAACACAGGTGCCCAGTTATTTACGCAATTATGCCAGCCGGTATTGCCACCGTTGAGTCCTGCTGCCGCGTTATCGGGAAGGTTTGCCATTACCGTTTTGAGATTGTACTTGTGGGGATATTTCTTAATAAACTCAAGGAATCCGCCGTAATGGTCGTCGTGCGGGTGGGTAAGATACCAACAAGCAATAGTTACCTTTTGGTTGCTGGGAGTACCCGTAATTTCATGAAGGAAGGCATCGAGCTCAGCAGCGGGCGCATAGTTTCCCGTGTCGCCCTGCATCTGAGACTGAATACCGCCATCAATAATTATAACACTGTTATCAGCAAGCTTGATGATATCGCACATACCGTGAGGTTGCGCGCCTGACGTAGCATTATTGGTATCGTTGAGCAAGCCAAACTGATAGAACACCGCTCCGCTGTTCTCAGCCGCCGTTGTCACATAGGAAATATCCTCGGTAGTAGCAACGCCCTCCTCTACGGTAACACGCGCAACTCTCGCAACGCTCTCGTAAGAAACAATAACAGTCTTGATACCGTTTGTAAGTCTTGTAAAGTACGCAAACTCGGGAATCATCTCACTTACGACTCTATAATCACACGCCTTGAGCTTTGCTACATATGCGTCGACCTCAGTTTTCGTGGAGTTGTTGATACAGAGCATCATTGTGTCTCCAGTTGTGGAAGCGTTAAAGAAGGTCGTAAAATGAGAACCACAGTTGTATATATTCTGCGCAAACGTACCCTTAGTCTCAAAATAGGGGATCTCTTTATCAAGCTTCCAAGAGGAGCTTGAGAAGTTTACGTATTCCTTTGTAACGTTATAGTTTTCGGGAATAGATACTTCTCCCTTTGCGGTGTTGGTTATACACTCGTCAATAAAGACCTTTGCCGCAAACTCAAGCATAAAGTCGGTTGACGCATTGATTATTATCTTATTACCCGATACCGCTACAGAGTACCAAACGGACGTGCCCGCGATGGAAGGAACGGCACTCTCCGCTCTGTTCGTTTTACTGAGAAGTATCTCATAGGCAGCGTTGTCAGCCGCCTCACTATCCTTCGCGGTAGACATAACAACATTTGTTTTATCCTTGAAAGCGTCCGTAATATTCTTGGAAACAGCTAAAACATCGCTATTTGCGCCATTAGGATACACCAAGGTGTACTTGGAAGTCTGACCGTCAAGGAGAGACATTCTTTTTACCTCCGGATCACCGGAGGGAGCATCGGTCGAAGGATCTACAGGCGGTTGCTGGTCGTCGTTTTTACAGGAAACAAAAACGAACAAACACATAAGCGCCGCAAGAAGCAATGACAAAATTCGTAAATACTTATTCATAACAAAACCTCCTCTTATGAATAAAAGCTTTCAAAAAACTACACCTATTATACCATAAAGCATTTTGGGTGTAAAGTGTATTTTTAGCCAAAAAATTCACCCGTTTTTGTTACATTTGACCTGTGTTTATTATTAAAACATTATAACATTTTCATCTTCAAGATGATATTATAACATTGCTGAACAATTGTTTGATCATGCCGAAAATAAAAAATGAGCAACTGCTTGAATTGCCGTTGAAATCGTGATATGATTATGAAAGTAATAATATCATCTATCTCATTATTTAAAATACTTTTGTGCGTCTGGCAGCTTCTCGAAGCGTATCAGATATAAAACAAAAAGACCTGAGCGATTGCTCAGGTCTTTTGTTTGGTGCGAGAAACGGGACTTGAACCCGTACGGTGTAACCACACGCCCCTCAAACGTGCGCGTCTGCCAGTTCCGCCACTCTCGCGTTCGCCACCGCCTTAGCGGCAACATATAATATTATACTCATTTTTTTCAAAAAGTCAATACCTTTTTTGCATTTTTTTTGAAAAAATCCGTTTTTTTTCAAGCTAACCAAATATATCTCTCTTTTAGTGCGATTTTTGTTGAATATAACGCTTTTTTTACAAAAATAATATCCCTTGCTCTATCATATATTTTAGTATTTCTATCCGTCCTTTATCGAGGTGCGCATGAGACCTAAATGTAAAATAAGCATTGGCTTTTTATCTGTACTCTTATTGTCCTCTCTTCTTTTTACCCGCTCCGCGGCGTTACTTCCGCTCGTTTTTTCCGTGACGCTGCACGAGCTCGGTCACATTATCGTCGCAAGGGCATGCGGAATCCGAATGAAGGAATTTAAGCTTGATATCTTTGGGGCAGCACTCACGCCCTCTTATTGCTCTTATTCCTATATTTCGGAGATATTTCTCTGTCTCGGCGGTCCTCTGGCTAATTTTCTAACAGCCTCTCTCGCGGCTCTTTTGCCCGAGACTGAGCCTTGCAGGCTATTCATAACATACTCGATAGCCTTAGGCACGTTAAATATGCTTCCCATATACGGCTTCGACGGCGGTCGTATCTTCTCTTCTATATTTTCTCTATTTTTATCGCCTACAATCGTTTTACGCGTAATGAGAGTTATCTCTTTTTTGTTTATATTTTCTCTGTGGTCCTTCTCCGTATATCTTTTACTGAAAGCCGGAGTCTCACTTGCCGCCTTTATTTTTTCTCTCTCATTATTCGCAAAAACATTTCTTTCGCCCAGCTCGGCATCAAGCGGAGGTTTTCGGTGATTTAGAGAGTTTTCAGGAGATTTTTGCATTTTTTCCTCAAATAATCCCACCTAACCGCACTTAATCAAAACTTATGGCGAAAATCAAAGAAATTTCACAAAATATATTGCAATTTACAGCGTTTTCTGCTACAATATAAATTGAGTATTTTTTGCTCACACCTTTTTGTTCAAAGGAGTATTTATGTGGAATGAAAACAAAGCTGATAGAGCTAAAAAACATTTGCAAAGCGTTTGACGGCGAGCAAGTACTTTCTAACGTAGATCTTTACATCAACGACCACGAGTTCATTACCTTTCTTGGTCCGTCCGGTTGCGGTAAGACGACCACTCTCAGGATCATAGGCGGCTTTGAAACGCCTGACGAAGGCGAGGTCTATTTTAACGGAAGGATGATAAACAACGTTCCCGCATACAAGAGAAACGTTAACACCGTTTTTCAGAGATATGCGCTTTTTCCGCATCTCAACGTGTACGATAACATAGCTTTTGGACTTCGTATCAAAAAAGTAAAGGAGTCAGAGATAGCGGAACGTGTGGCTGAGATGCTTGAGCTTGTAAACCTCAAGGGCTTTGAGCGCCGTGACGTTTCCCTGCTCTCGGGCGGTCAGCAGCAGCGTGTTGCTATCGCGAGAGCGCTTATAAATCAGCCTGAGGTGCTTCTTTTGGACGAGCCTCTTGCCGCTCTTGATCTCAAGCTCCGAAAGGATATGCAGGTCGAGCTTAAGAATATTCAAGCAAAGACGGGGATCACGTTTATAT
>JAZSNX010000188.1:0-6988 GCA_045536665.1 Eubacteriales bacterium | reverse complement strand
AAGACCGCTTGGCCTCCGACTTAGTTTGGACTTAAAGCGATAGCTTTCGACGCTTCTCTTGAGGCAAGCGTAGCGCTCGTGAAGGATAAAAATCTCGCGCTTCCGCTTATTGACGTAAGCGCAACGGCAGACGAGAAAACGGAAGCGGTATGTCCCGAAACAGACAGCCTCTCCACTGTTATCTTCACAGGCGGAACGACAGGCAAGAGCAAGGGCGCGAGACTTAGCAACAGAGCGGTGATGTACGGTGTTAAGAACGGCTGCTATGGCTACCGTGACGTGTTTGAGCAGAGATATATTCTTATACTTCCCTTGACGCACGTTTTCGGTCTGATACGCAATACTTTGACCTCGCTTTATACGGGAAGTAGTCTTTATATATGCAGAAATACCAAGGATATGTTCAAGGACATAGCAATCTGCCGTCCTACCATTATGATAATGGTCCCCGCGCTTGCGGAGATGGCTCTCAACCTCTCGAAGCAGTTTGGCAGAAATATGCTTGGTGACGATCTCAAGGTCATTATCTGCGGCGCGGCATCTGTTGCGCCATACCTTAGCGTAGAGTATAATAAGCTTGGAATCAGACTTCTGCCCGGATACGGACTTACCGAGAGCGCAAACCTCGTCAGCGGAAATCCCGAGGTAGAAAAAAAGCCTGAATCTGTTGGACTTATCTATCCGGGTATGGAGTATAAGATAGTTGACGGAGAGCTGTGGCTCAAGGGTGTTAATATGATGGATGGCTACTATGGCGATGAGGAGAACGCTCTTGCTTATGAGGACGGCTGGTTCAAGACGGGAGACCTTGTGAGAATAGACGAGGACGGATATCTTTACATAACGGGACGAACTAAGGAGATCATAGTTCTGAGCTCGGGTGAGAACGTATCCCCCGCTGAGATAGAGACCAAGTTCTACGCGCTTGATTGCGTTCAGGACTGCCTTGTATACGATATCGAGGAAGAAGGCAGACAGCTTCTCGTGCTTGAGGTCGTGCCGAGAATGACAACGCTCAAGGCGGCAGGAGTTGAGAACGTTGGTGAGTATATCACCGCAAAAATAAACGAGGTGAACGCTACGCTTCCCGCGTTTGAAAAAATAAATAAAATTGTCATCAGGGATAGCGACTTTGTTCGCACACCCGCGATGAAGATTGCGAGAAATCAAAATGGCACTCTCAAGAAATGAAATCAAAGAAAAATTAGGCGATATCTTAGGTATGGCAATGCGTGACGCTGACGTGGATATTACGGCTCTTGACGAAAGTTCGGATCTTGTTACTGATCTCGGACTTAACTCCGTTGGTGTGCTGTATATCGTAATTGCTATCGAGGAATTCTTCAATATCGAGTTTGAAAACGTCGGCTTTGGCGATTTTAAGACGCTTGGTGACGTTATCGACTACATCGAGAAAAAGATATAAGCTATGAAGTGGTCTATGAATCAACCGAGCGCGGGGGATATGGTCCGCGTAAGGCTTGGGGGCATATACCATTACGGCGTGTTCGTTAGTGAGGACGAGGTCATTCAGTTCGGTCTTGCGCCGTCTGCCCGCCCCGAGCTTAAGAACTCTGACATTGAGGTATGCGCCTCGGACGTGGATACCTTTCTCGCGGGTGGCTTTTTAGAGGTGGCTGAGTTTGAGCGCGCGGAGCGCAGAAAGAACAGAAAGCCTAAAGAGGCTGTCGCCCTCGCAAGAAAACGAATAGGAGAACGTGGGTATAACATACTCTACAATAACTGCGAGCATTTTGCCTATGAATGCGTTACGGGCAAGAAATATTGCTCGCAAACGGCAGACGTTCGCGCCTTCTTTAAGTCTATCCCCGTGGTCCACGTGTATTTTTCGGCAATTCCCGACGACGTTGACGTTCGCTCAGTCACGCCAAACGAGAGAAACGACGAGATACAGCGAGTTTCAAACGCGCGGGTAAGAGCGGAGAAGTACTGCGTCTGGAAGCTGCTTGAATACGCGCTTGAGCGGTCGTTCGGCTATAAAATAAGCGACGTGCGCTTTGAGAAGACCGAAAACGGTAAATGGATATGCGACAAGTGCGAGATCTCGCTTTCGCACTGTGACGGCGCTGTTGCCGTTGCTGTGTCTCGCGCTTCCGTGGGGGTCGACATTGAGACGGCGAGACCGATAAGCCGTGAGAGATTTGCGGGGTATATACTCACCGAGAACGAAAAAGCTCTCTATGAGAAGCTCGATGAGTGTGAAAAGGAGAGCTTTCTGCTCAGCGCTTGGACTAAAAAGGAAAGCCTTTTCAAGCGTGAGGGCGGTAAGACCTTTTCTCCCGCGAGCATAGATACACAAAGCGCCAAGACGCGCGGCGGAAACGTGGAGATAGACGGCAGGGAATACGTGTTCTCGGTCGCTACCGACACCCCCGAAGCCTTGAAGATTTATTCAAACGTAGACATCTTGAATCGATGAAAGGAGAGCTTTATGTACTGTAAAATTTGTGGAAAAGAAATAGTTGACGGCGACGTTAACAATGCCGTATGTGAGAGCTGTATGACACCGCAGACGGTAAACGTTGAGACCGAAGCGCAGCCAGCGCAAAATCCCCGTTTGCTTGGCTTGAAAAAGAGTATTGCGGCAGCTGTTGCGGGATACTTCGGAATGTTCTTTACGATACTTATATATTTTTTTGCGGTAGCTTCTATTGCGACGGAGAACAATGCGTGGAGCATAGCGACTCTTTTGCTGCTTGTTATGGTATCTCTTCCGTTGATCGTCGTTGCGTTTATGTGGGGTAAAAAAAGCATCAACGTATTCCGTAATGCAACACACAGCAAGCCGATAGCAACGCTTGTGCTTGGCATACATTCCATAGTTTTCGCTTGCTTTGCGGCATTGTGGTTTGGAATGGATTTGCTATTTTCGGTAATAAGCTTAATGTTTGTTTGACGTAACAAAATCAAATTAACAAGGAGGTTTTTATGTACTGTAAATATTGTGGAAAAGAAATAGTTGACGGGGACCTTGACAATGCTGTATGCAATAGCTGTATGACACAGGAAACGGCAAACGTTGAGACCGAAGCTCAGCCGGCGCAGAATCCCCGTATGATTGGCTTTAAAAAAGCGCTTGCGGGAACGATAATGAGCTATATTGGAACAATATACGTAGCATACGCTATGATATATATATTGTTTATACCTATATTGATAATTGAAATGGGAATGCCTGTGGTAGCCGGGGCTTTAGTTTCCTTACTTTTTATGGCTCCCGCAATCGTTGTGGCAATTTTGTCCATATCTTTCGGTATCAGCTCTATCAAGACCTTCCGTAAGGTAAAGGAGCGCAAGCCTATCGCAACGCTTATACTTGGTATAAATAGCTTGGATTACGGCGTAGCGATGGCGATGCTTATCTTGCTTATACTTTTTCTTATGGCAATGTTAGGAATTGTCTGGATTTACGCATAAACTCATCGAGTGTTTGAAAGGAGATTTTTTATGTACTGTAAATATTGTGGAAAAGAGATGACTGAAAGCCACTTCAATAACGGAGTGTGTTCCGCTTGTATGACTCGTATGGCAAACGAGCATGCGCAACAGCAAAAAACTGATTATACACAGGCAGAGCCCGTCTCTCACGAGCAGAAAAACATTGCGCCTAAGGTGGAGATACCGCCCGTGGAGCAAATGAGCTATACGCCCGTAGAACAGACGTACCACGCTCCCGAGGAGCAGAAAAATCCCCGAATGCTCGGATTTAAAAAAGCGCTTGCGGGTACGATAATCGGCTACGTAGGGTTTATTATAGTGGTAATAGTGTATTTCTTTGCCGCTATGGGAGCTTCGGCGGGAATGTACGACACAGAGGTGTTTATCGGCGCTGCGGCGTTTGGCTCGCTTTTGATAGTTCCCGCAGTAGTTGGAACGATATTGCCGCTCGTATTCGGTATCAACTCTATAAAGACCTTCCGTAAGGCAACAGGACCTAAGCCTATTGCAACACTTATACTCGGTATAAACTCGGTATACTTTGCGGGAATGTCGGTCATATTTCTTATGTTTTCGTTTATATTCATTTTCTTTGGAATGCTAATGCTCTGATGAAAAATACAACACGGGAGGCAGAACGCCTCCCGTGTTTTTACGTTTTGATATCCTCGGTGCTCCAAACCACAAACCAACCAAATTTCAAACACTGAGGGTTGAATTTTACGAGAGTTTGTGATATAATAAAAAAAGAAGTACCCTCGGAATATGCGCTGCTGCGCTATCACAAGGCGCATAAAACGACCGAGGTGACCGCACAGACAAATAAAGAATGATACACCCTTTTCGCCATTGCGTCAATAATATTATTTGAGTAGAATTAGGGGGATTTTGCTATGTACTACCGCCATGATCTCGATTATGTCTATCCCGAACGCAGTGACCAGCATATGCTGGAGCTGAAGCGCACGCGCGAGCTTTATTTAGATAAGAATTACGATTATATGCCGCGTGGCTTTTGGTTTCGTGTCAAACGGGCTCTTGTCGCGGCGGTGCTGCACCTTGTGGTGTTTCCGCTGATGCGCCTTACTCACGGCTTGAAAATATACGGGCGCAAAAATCTCAGAAAGCATAAAAAAGAACTAAAAAACGGTGCTATCACTATCTCAAATCACGTGTTTATGTGGGATTATCTCTGCGTGCTTAAGGCAATTCGCCCCCATATTCCGTATTTTCCCGCGTGGAAGCCAAATTTTGAAAGCGGTTTTCAAGCATTTATGCGTATTCTTGGCGGTATGCCTATACCCGAGGGTGACATTCGCGCAATGGTAGCATTTAAGCGAGGAATGGACGAGGTGGTGGAGAGCGGACGCTGGCTGCACGTGTTCCCGGAGGGCTCACTGTGGTATTTTTACCCCGATATACGCCCACTCAAAATAGCGGTGTTCAACTATGCGGTGAAATATGACAAACCGCTGATACCCATATCTATGTCATTCCGTCCCCGCAAGGGCTTCAGGAAGCTGTTTGGGAAAGGACCTTTCGTGGACCTACACATCGCAGAGCCGCTGTACGCGGATAAATCGCTAAAGCCGCGCGAGGCTGCGGAGGAGCTACGCGCAAGAGCCTACCGCATCATGCAGGAAATGAACGGCATCCACCCCGGCGACCCTACCTATAACGAGGATCAAAATATCGATAACTACCGTAAGACGATGTAACAGTATCTACTGTTCCTCGCAGATAAATCGGAACATGCTACTCGGTAACTCACGCAGATGTGGTTATAGTTTTTTCAAAAAAGCAATATATGTAGTCTAAAGCCTTTGAGAGCAGGGAAGCAAACTCCCATCTCAAGGGCTTTTTCTTCTTTAAGCGGTGTTGTATTGTAACTTAGAATCAGAACTTTGTCAAGGCATTAAATTCTTATTTCCGCTCCCAAATAGATTGGGAGCAATAAACAAAGAATAAGGCGGCGGAGAAATAGAGCGTGTTCACACAAATGCCTTGAAGAAGGTCAATTTTTGTGTTATAATATGGTAAACGCAAATTAATTTAATCGAGGTGTATATGGAACTGACAAGAATCGAAATAGAAAATTATAAATCAATAAAATCACCTATCACAATCTCATTCTTGGAAGGATTGCCGACAATTTTAATTGGCAAAAACGGAAGTGGCAAAACGAATGTTTTGGAAGCATTATCAGCAATTGCTTTGGCGAATAGTAACTACTATGGGAATAGAGAAAAAGAGCAGCCCACCTATCGTGCATATATTCAGTTGACCGAAGAAGATGTAGCCACCATGCTTCCCGATGTTTTGTACGATAAAAACAAATGCGAGATAGTGGCTTATAGTAGCGGTAGTGACCTGAAGATCGATAGAGTTCGTTCTGAGTATATTGTTCCTTCTATGAAAAATGAAATAACTGATATTCGTGATCTAGCTTTGCAACTCAAAGAAGCTGTCGAAATATACGAAAAACAGCTTGTCAAAATATCGCACGATGGCCGTGCTGAATTGCCTATAAATTGTTATACGTTAAAGAATGCTAATGGTGGATTGACAAACTATAATGTTATTCAATTTCATGCTGAACATTTTATTAAAAATATTTATAAAGAGCTTAATCAAATGCTAAAATCCTTTGATGACGACGAAATAGCATTAAATTTTATCGCAGAATCCCATCTTTATTTTGGATGGCAATCACATGAACTCTTTAGATTGGAATATGTAGAGCCATCTCTTGCAAAATTTGAGCAGAAATTTGTATCAATCAACAGAAGTGCGATAAAACGAGAGATTACAAAAATCAATAAAGCAACAAAAGATTCGTGCGAACGTATTGATAGATTGATAAAAGAAATAGAGGATAGAACAAAGCGTATTCAAGAAGCATTAGACACAAATCATATGCATCGAGTAGAACAAGAGGAAAAGTATTATTTGTTCTTGCGTCATGTTCGACACATTATCGGAAAAAGATGCTTGTTCTTAAAAAATGAGAGCAATGATGTAATCTTCAGAAAAGAAGATCAAAATTACTATTATAACGATCATTCTAATTCCATAATGGAAACTTATTTGCGGCAAGTATACGAGGGAAGTGATCGAGAAGAACTGCTTAAATCTTCAAAAAATGAATTGACTCTTTCAGAGCAAGCAGTTGCAGATTTTGAGGCGTTTTTGAACGAGAATATCCCTTTGTTTGACAGAGAAATGTATGATAGCATTTCTGTTCAGGCAGGTGAGAAAGGGCACATCGCTATTTTCTTAAATGAAAAGACAGGGGAGCAGATCAATCTTAACGAAACGAGTGCAGGCAGAAGGTGGTATTTTACCTATTACTTCATGAAAAACATATTGAATGCAGGTGATATTTTCATTATTGACGAGCCTGCCGCAATGTTACATCCAAGTGCACAGCGTGAAGTTCTCTGTGATTTAATAGAATTGACAAAGCGCGGTGTAAAAGTGGTGTATTCCACCCATAGCCCATACTTGATTCCCGATGAATGGCAGTGTG
>JAZSNX010000078.1:0-3162 GCA_045536665.1 Eubacteriales bacterium | reverse complement strand
GAGAAGAGAAACAACGAGCTTCTCGAAAAAAGAGAGGGGCTTCTCATAGCTGCGGGATATCCCGCGGGGTATACCGACGTGCATTATCAGTGCGATAAATGCAAGGATACGGGATTTTGCGACGATATTACGATGTGCGAGTGTATGAGACGAGCTCTCGCCAAGGCGGGCTACGAATCATCGGGACTCGGAGCGCTTATCGGCAAGCAGACCTTTGAGAATTTTGAGTATAAATACTATCCCGCCGATATGCTCAGCAGAGTAAAAAAGAGCGTTGAAATGCTCGAGAGCTTTGCTAAGGGCTTTGGCAAGGAGACGTATCAGAACTTTATTATGACGGGAACTTCGGGTCTCGGAAAGACGCATCTTTCAACGGCGATAGCGCAAGCTGTCATCGACCGTGGCTTTGACGTGCTTTACGTCAGCGCCGTGAGTATGATGAACGATTTTGAGGAAAAGCGCTTTGGAAGCGGAACGGGTATTGCTCCCTCTAACGATACGGAAAGATATACCGAATGCGACCTGTTGATAATCGACGATCTCGGAACTGAGGTCGTAAATAAGTTTACGCAATCGTATTTTTACGAGGTGATAAACACAAGACTTAATATGAGGAAGTGTACTATTATCAGCACAAACCTCGGCTTTTCGGAAATAGCGGCGCTATATAGCGAGCGTATCTCCAGCCGCATACTCGGCGAGTATCAGCCGATACTTTTTAAGGGCGTTGATATCAGAAAACAAAAATCACTTAAATAGAAGCATATTTTTTGAGGGGGATTCCTTGGAAGAAATCCCCCTCAAAAATCGTGTCCCCGCATCACACTACACAAACAACAACGCAAGCAGGATAAGGGCGAGGTCAGGGTCCTTCCCGCTTTGGAAGATAATGAGGGCGAGAGCAATGAGGAGTATTTCCTCAGTACCGAGTGAGCCGAGAGGGGAGAGCAGAGAAGCTGAAAGGGCTTCGCTTTTTTTCTCCTCATTCACCGTCGTGTTTGCCTGCTCCTGTGGCTCTTCGGGTATTTCCATAGCCTCAAATATAGGCGCTTGCGCGGGAGGCGGCAGTTGTCTTAGCTCTCGTTTTTCCTCTTTTCGCTTTGGTGTCGGTGGCTGTCGCTCGGGAGTGATATGCACGTTTGCCCGCCTTTGCCTGAAAGCGTTTCCACTGTAATTCGGAGGTACGCTTATCTCGCCCGAGCCGTCACGCTGTCTTGAATACATTTGCTCACCTCATTCCGCCAATAATGCTTGATATCTTTGACATCCTGATAATAAGATCAATGGTGTCGCACCTATGCCCATTAAGATACGGCTTGAGAGCGCACAGAAGAGGCTCGTGCTTGAAGTTGGCGCTGTCCGAGCCCATACTCGATAGCTTCCCGAGCATAGGCATAAGAGAAGCAAGCGCGTCTGTGGAAACACCTTGAGAGCTTCCCGTCTGAACGCTTTTTTGATCTTCCACCGCGCTTTTTTGGCTCTGCGCCTGCGCCTGCTCAGTCTTTTCGCCGCCAAGCACGCCCGCTACCATAGAGATAAGCTCGGGGTGCTCAAGTATCTTGCCGAACGCCTTTGACAAAGCGTCATCGCTTATGGGTAATGTTCCATTGCCTTCAACGCCCGTGCCGTTCATTTTTGCCCTTTTCCTCTTTGCGTGTTGGCTTGATATTGCGCGACTACTCTCGCGAGATCCTCATCGGTCGCGCTTGAGAGCGCCGTGCGAATGCTTGTTATGCTCGACGGATCAATGTTGAATTCGGTCGGGTCGATACCGCTCTGCGCGGCAAGCCTGCTTATTATTGCCATAAGCTGAGCGTCATTAAGCGAGAGAAGTCCCTCAAGCGCGCGTCTGTCTATCTGCATATAACTAACCTCCCAAAACAGTTTTTCTATAAGCAATATATGCGTCATAGCCATAAATTGATAATTGTTTTAACACTTTTTGTATAGACAAGTAAGGTTTTTTGTGTTATAATTATAGTGTATGCGACAAAAAATTATGACAAAACTTCGTATATGACGTGGAGGCAAAATGAAGCATTGTTTTATCATCAATCCCGCATCGGGGAAGGCTACTACCAAGGAAGGGCTTGAGGACAAAATAAGAGCTGCTTGCGAGGCGGCAGACGCGGAGTACAGCGTGCTGTTCACCCGCTCGCGCGGAGACGCCGCAAGGCTGATAAGAGAATATTTTGACGCAAACCGCGAGGACGAGCTTCGCTTTTACGCCTGCGGAGGCGACGGAACACTTTGTGAGGTGGTATGTGGCGTTATGGCTCTTGAGGACAGAGAGCGTGTGAGCGTCGGAGTCGTGCCCGTTGGTACGGGAAACGACTACGTCAAGAACTTTTCACCCATCGAGAGCTTTCTTGATATAGGCGCGCAGTTAGAGGCAAGGGCTGTTGAGGTCGATATCCTTAAGTGTAACGACCTTTTCGCGGTAAATATGATAAATATAGGCTTTGACAGCGAGGTGGTCGTTAAAACGGCAGACTTCAAGCGCAAGCGCTTTATCCCGTCAAAGCTTGCTTATATATGCGGTCTTGCCGTAACTCTCGTAAAAAAGCCGGGCGTGGAGATGGAGGTTAGCATAGACGGCGGTGAGCGCTTACATAAAAAGCTTTTGCTTACCACCTTTGCCAACGGCAGCTTTTGCGGCGGTGGATTTCATTCAAATCCCGAGGCGAGCCTTGACGACGGTAATATAGATACGCTGTTTATAAAGAACGTATCCAGAACAAAATTCGTCTTGATGGTGGGTGACTATAAAAAAGGAACGCACCTCGTTGATAAATATAAGCATATAATCGAAAATATAAAAGCAAGGGAATACGATATAACGTTCACAAGACCTACCAACGTCAGCGTGGACGGTGAAATAGCAAAAATGGATAGCGCGCGTATCTCCGTTGAGAGCAGGGCGCTTCGTATGCTCGTTCCTCGAGGCGTGAACGCGGAGCGTATATCGGCAAAGTATGAGGAATCGCTCGTATGACGTTTGTTATCCTATCCGATACTCACGGCAGATATGACAGGGTAGAGCGAGTGCTCTCAATGCACCCTACTCGAGACGGTGTGCTGTTTCTTGGAGACTGCCTTCGTGACGTGATGGACGTGCGTGACGCTATATTGGTAAGAGGCAACTGCGACGGTGCGTTATTC
>JAZSNX010000029.1:0-10635 GCA_045536665.1 Eubacteriales bacterium | reverse complement strand
AAAAATGATTGTATTGGTGAAACCCATCACCAATGCGGTCGTTTTTTTGTTAAGACAAAGAAGCGTCGCTGTCTTCTTTTTTTGTCGAGTCATATACTCGATACTCAGATCTTTGGATCAAATAAAAGGTCTTCTGTCAAGAACAAGCTTCAATGGCTTTTCGCTGCGAAGCTCTCCTCTGAGGACTCTCTGTAGCTCGGCAAGCGCGCATACGCCGCCGAATAGCATATGAAGGTCGTTAACCGTTTCATTGGTGTTCCAGTCTACCGTGTTCCAAAATTGAACGTATTTATCGGTAAAGTCGTGTAACACCTCTATGACCTCATCATACCTGTAATGTGTTTGCTCGCAGGCACGTGTCAGGCAATATATCCAGTCTATTTCCATAAATCCCGCGCGAGCTCCGAAATCGGACGGCATATCTCCCATTTTATACATACGGATACAGGAGTCGATCATTCTTTCGGGATAGCGCACAGGCATATGGGCGCTTTCGTGGTTGAACAGATAGTGAAATCCGCCCGCCATATAATGTCTGAGCGGCGTGTTGCTCTCAGGACAGTAATCTCCCCTGCGCCAAAATCCCGTGCTTGGGTCAGCATTATCCCAAAACCATTTGAAATAGGCTTTGTTCCATTCGGGTGTCGCTTCTTCACAAAGATTTAAAATAACGTAGATACCAGCTCCCTTATGTGATTCAGACCAAGGTGTCTGCCAATTCAAGCTATCCATCAGCCGTTCAAAGCCACCGTTCTCAAGGTAGGGTAAAGCGTCAAACGGGCGATACTTCGGAGAGGCGTCAAAGAGCTCAAGCGCCGCCGCGACGTGCGCCGTGGTGTGAAGCGGATGATGTGTTGCCTCATGGAAAAATCCGCTGCTTTGATCCTGCATATCCTGCATAGTCTTTATCCACCTTGCGCGTTCCTTTGTACAGCGAGGGAATTTTCCAAGCATATACAACATATTTGCGGCATCCGCGCATCCGTACGGATTAACGCCAAGCTCACGTTCGCCCTTGCTGTTTTGCCAGAGCCACCGTGAATATTGTCCATCGTCTATTTTGTGAGCTTGGATACGTTTGACGATGTTGTCAAGAATAGGTTGAATATTATACATTAGAGCTTTCCTTTCACAAAAGTTTTGGTGATGAGTCGCTATGCTCACGCCATAGTTTCAAGCATTTTTTCGGTGACCTCGTATTTGCACTGCCTGCCGCTCATATACGCCTTGAACTCATCAAGCATATATTTGCCCATTCTCGCGACCTCGTCTCCCGCGCTTCCCGCGATGTGAGGTGTGAGAATGCAGTTTGGAAGTGAATAGAAGGGGTGTCCGTCTATGGGGGGCTCGGGGTAGGTAACGTCAAGAAGCGCTGTGAGGTCGGGGCGCTCGCGAAGCGCACGTACAAGGTCGTCCTCGATCACCTGAGCGCCTCTGCCTGTGTTGATGAACACGGCGTTTTCTCTCATAAGGGAGAAATGCTGATATTTAAGAATGCCTTTTGTTTCGGCATTGTTAGCAAGATGATTTGATACGACAAAGGCACGCTCGAAAAGCTCGTCAAGCGGGCATTTCTCCACGCCAAGCTCATTCGCCTTGCTGTCGGACAGAAATGGGTCGTAGACTATCACGTTCAAGTTATAGCTCTTAAGCATCTCAATTACAAGCTTTCCTATCATTCCCGCGCCTATGATGCCAACCGTCTCTCCGTAATTTCCTCGGCACTTGTCGAACGCCGCTCTTGCCGCTCTCTTTCCGTCCGCTCGGAAGATGCGGCTGGTGAGGAAATATCCCTTATTCGCGAGAATGATCTGCGCAACTGTCATCTCCGCAACGGGCACGGCGTTTGCCGCCCACGCGGAAAACACCTTAACGCCGAGGGAGAGAAACGGATGGGCAAAGCTCTGTACTGTTCCAGCGCCGTAGAATACGCATCTGAGGGCAGGGAAGCAGAGCTTTATTTGCTCCTCTGTAAGCTCGGGCATTCCCCAGCTTGAAAATATATATTCCACCTCGGAGAAAACCTGAGGGGCAGATAAAACGTCCGCCTTTGTGTATATCCTTTGGTCTATCTTTGTGAGCTTTCCAAGAGAGACGCGTGTTTGTTCGTCAAAAACGCCGATTATATTCTGAGGCTTTTCGCAAAGAAAAATAGCATTCATTGTACGTTTCCTATAATAGATCTGAGAGCGTTTGCCTCACGCTCGAGAGATGTAATGCTGTCATCAGGCATATGCTCAAGAAGAAGCGTGCGCGGAGTCGAGAGCTTTCCGAGATACTCGCGCCATTCCTCTATGCCTTCATAAAGTGAGAAGCGCTGTGTGTCCTTCCACTGAAAAACGTGTATGTGCTCGCAAAGGTCGGCGATGCCCTCGGCGTAGGCGAGGTTTTGCTCCGCGCTCTGCCATTGAAAGGGTTGCCAATACATACGGAAGCTCGGTGAGTCTACCTCGCGCATAAGCGCAAGCGCGTCTGAAAGCTCTTGCGTGTAGGTGTCTTTGTGACATTCAAGGCAGAGCGTCACGCCCTCGTTCTCGGCAATGCGAGCCGCTTGTCGGCACTCTTCAAAGAGTCGGGCTTTTTGCCCGTCCGTTAAGTCGTCGCCGCTCGTCTTACCGCACCAAAGGCGCAGGATAGTCGTGCCGAGCCGCTTCGCGGCGGCAATATAGCGAACGAGCTCTTCGACGGGCGTTTCTCCCAGACGAAAATACGTTCCGTACGAGGAGCAGACAATGCCGTACTCCTTTTGAAGTCTTGCTATCTCATCAAGCCTGCGCGTATCGTTGCAGGGCGCGTGAACGTCGCTGCCCCATTCGATACAGTCAAGCCCCGCGTCATACGCGGCTTTTATTATCTCACTCGGTGTCCTGTCTCTGAACGAAATAGACACCACTCCTATCGTATATCCTTTTTTCATATCAGTTATCCTTTCTGTCTTGTGAGTAGCTTTTCAAACCAAAGCTCGGGGTCGGGCATTTGCGATACGGGAGATAGCGTTGACGTCTCTTTTCTTGTCAGCGTGCGTGTGTCTCTCGGATTTCCCGCTGTTTTATCGGGCAGACGGTCAACAAACGCAGAGCCGTGTGTGCCGATAGACTCCGCTGAACATATCATAGCAGAGAGCACCGAGCGCTGAGTCAGCGCCATATCGTAGAGCTTGAAAAGCTCTGACGTCTCTGAGCTATCGGCTATTTTTACCGTCTCAAAGAACTCATCGCAAAGCTTGCGCACCCTATCAAAAAGCGCTTTCATTCCGTCAGTGCTCCTGTCGAAGTCCGCCACTCTGCTCATTTCTGTCGTAAACTCATCTCGTAAGCTCTCAACATTGGAAGTACCGTATTTTACGGAAGGAGCGGAGTATTCGATTGCCGTATAGCCGCGCTCCTGCTTTTTCGCGATATGCTCCGCGGCGCGAAGACTACCAACCTGAGTTGAGTTGAGCGCGCTTCCGCCGGGACGGTAAACGCCGAACGTTCCCGCCGCCTCACCTGCTGCGTAAAGCCCCTCTACGTCGCTCTGCCAATTTTTGTCGACCGCAACACCGCCGTTGCAATGCTGGGCGCAAACGGCTATCTCAAGGCGCTCGCTGTAAAGGTCGATGCCGTGAGCTGCATACAGCTCGATAGCTCCTATGTTCATTTTCTCAAGCCTCTCTATGGGCGTACCAAAGAGAGCGTCGGAATTCTTCAGATATTCGTAAGCCTCGCGGGGAAGTGAGACAAAGCCGTTCTCAAGTCCCTTGGGGTTATGGAGAAAGTCAAGATATACTCGATTGCCCATCTTTATCTGCTCGGCAACGAGAATGTCCACCCTTGACGAGCCGTCCACCTTTCTTGTGTCAAAGGGCCATTGATAGCCCTTGAGGAAGATAAGTCCGAGAGACTTCTCTCCCAAGGCATCGTACAAAAACTCGCTTTCCTCGCCGTCGGGGGTAACAGAGACGTATCTCGGCAATACCTGCTGATAAGTGCCCGACAAATTCCACCTGAAGCGAGTGCTGGCAATACCGTACTGCCACTCTTCCATATTGGATAGCGTTGCTCCCGCGTCTATCGCAAGTCCCGTAGCGCCGTGCTGACTTTCCGGATAAACGCTGTTTTTGTAGATACCCGCAGGTCCGCCCGTACAAAGAACGACGTTCTGACAAGCTACCGTGGATATCTCACCCGTAACGGTATTCGCGAATGCTACGCCCGTTACGGAATTGTCCTTTGTAAGTATCTTTATGACCCTTTGATGATCAATTATCTCGATATCCTTTGAGAGCACCGAGCGCTCAAGAGCCTCGGTCATATATTTAGATGTCAGCGGTCCGCAGGACGTTGCGCGCTTTCTTGGGTCGTGATCGGTCTTATAGCCCGCGTACTCGCCGTATTCATTGGTTGGAAAGGGAACTCCAAGCTCAACAAGGCGCATAAACGAGCGCGTGGAGTAAGCCGCCTCGCAAAGCGCGTGCTCGCCCATAACTCCGCCTCCCGAATACAGTGTGTCCGCCATCTCTCGCACACTGTCGCCGTCAGAGCCGCAAAGAGAGAGCTTATAGTATGTCTGCTTATCGCTTCCCGTGTTTCGGCTCGTTCCCATAAAGCGCCCCTCGGTAATTATGGCGATGTCCTTGACACCAAGCTCATATAGTCTGTCAGCGGCGTTAAAGCCCGCGCAGCCTGTTCCGATTATCAGCGTATGATAGGTATTTTTCATAGTCTTCTTATGTGCATACCTCCGTCAAGAATAAAGGACTGTCCCGTGGTGTAGCCAAACGTGCCGTCCGAGAGCGCGACGACTGCCTTTGCTATATCGTCGGGGAAGCCCCATCTGCCAAGCGGAACGAGTCCGTTCTCAATGAGGCGGTCGTATTTTTCCTTTACCGTAGCGGTCATACCCGTGGCGATGATACCTGGGCATATCTCGTTGACTGTAATGCCCTCGCTCGCGAGCCTGTCGGCAAAGAGCATGGTTATCATAGAAACCCCCGCCTTAGAGATACAGTACTCTCCGCGGCTTGTGGAGCTTGTATATGCCGAGCAAGAGGAGATGTTGATAATAGCTCCGCCCTTTTTTTGCTCTATCATACGGTTTGCCACCGCCTGCGTCAGAAAAAGAGTGCCCTTTGTGTTTATTCCCATAACAAGGTCGTAGCTTTCCTCGGTCATCTCGAGTATGTCACGGCGCACCTTGGGCGCAACTCCCGCAACGTTCACAAGCACGGATATATCTCCCTTGCTTCTTGCGGCGTCGACGAGCTCCGCTCTTGATGCGGCGCTTGAAAGGTCTCCTTTTATATAAGTAAGATCATATCCGTCAAAATCCGAAATATCATCTGCGTCTATTACGTCCATTCCAACGACCGAGAAGCCTCCGCGACAAAGCGCGAGAGCGCTTTCCTTGCCGATTCCGCCGAGTACGCCTGTTACAATAGCTATCTTCATTTGTATCTCCGTCCTTTACTTATTGAATGCTCTTTAAGAGGTCTCTGTAATGTTTGTTGAACACAGCGCAGCCCGATACCTGCTTATTTCTCATCAGCACCGTACACTTGGAGCAGGCGAGACAGCACTTCTTTGTATCGAAGCTTCCATTTATATAGTCCTTATAAAATTCGGGGTACGCGAGCCACATTCTGCCAAAGCCAACGAGGTCGCAAGCACCCTCTGTAAGCAGCTTTTCCGATCGCTCAATAAGTTTCTCGCGGTAATATGACAATCCCGAGCCTACGACGACAAGATCGGGGAATCGCTCCTTGATATGCTTCTCGATGGTTACAAATCTTTCAAGCCCTACGTCGGGTGTCTCGGGGGGAGTGTAGCCGCCGCTTCGGTAGGGGCGGTTGACGTGGGGATTGTAATAGGGATTGCCAACGGTGACGTTGAGCATCTGCACTCCCTCGTCTATAAGCTTTTCTATGAGCATATCGGGCTCACTAAGGTCAAGCTCGTTTTGCTCGGTCGTGCCAAAGCCGTACGGCTTCTCCACCATATCAGACACGCTAAGACGGCTCGTCACCAGTATGCTTTCGGGCAAAGCTGCCCTTACCGCTCTGACACAGTTAAGATACAGCCTCGTTCTGTTTTCAAAGCTTCCGCCGTAGCGTCCTTTTCTCGTGAAGGCGGAGAGAAGCTCCTGAAACAGATATCCGTGACAGGACTTAACGTCAACACCGTCAAAGCCGGCATCAACGGCAAGCAAAGCAGAGGACACGTACTTCTCGGCAAGTGTGTCGAGATACTCGTCTGTGACGATATTCTCATCACTCACAGGTCTCTTTTCCTCGTATACGGGGTTGCGGTAGGCTATCATAGGAGTTATGCTTTGTCTGCCCGAATGTGTTAGCTGAAGAATAAAGACGGGAGATATCCCGCATTCCTTCAAGGCTATCGCGCGCAGATCGCTAAGAAGCGCCTTGAAAGATGGAAGATTATCGTAGGTCAGCATCATCTGACGGGGATTTGTTCTTCCCTCGGGACAAACGGCGTTCGCCTCAAACCATATAAGTCCCGCTCCGCTCCTTGCGGCACGCACATATTTTTCAACCGTCAGCTCACTTGGACTGCCGTACGTGTCGCAGTCACAGCCCTCCATTGGCTGAAGAACTACTCGGTTGGGTATTGTTTGAGAATGTACTCTTATAGACTCGTTTATCATTTCGGGTACTTCCTTCCTTATCTGATGTTGCTATTATATCATAAAATAAAAGTAATTTATATATCGAAAATTGCAAATAATATTGCTTTTATTGCAAATACGTGATATAATGCAAGAAAAGGGGGTGGAACAATGACTTACGCGCTTGAAACTGATGGGTTTGCGCTTGAATATATGGAGAGCAAGCCATACGACTCGGTGATCTGGGAGAATCACTGTCACGCGATGTTTGAAATGATCGCTGTGCTTGAGGGCGATATAAGCATAATGCTTGAGGGAACGAGCTATAGGCTAAAGGAAAATCAGGTCATTATAATTCCGCCGCTATGCTATCACTCGATAACGGCGAACGATAGCAGGGAATATAAAAGAGTGACAGTCTTGTTTGACGTCAGCGCCATACCGAACGTGCTCCAGCCTGAGCTTATAAGCAGAGGGACGGATATTTCTATATCCTTTTCCAACCATATAGAAAGGCTGAAAAGGATATGTCAGGATAGTAAGCCGTCGTTTTACGCTCCGCTTGCGCATAGCCTTATCATACAAATACTTTATGACGCGCTGCAAGCGACAAAAAACAATTCGGGAGAAATGGACGAGTTTTTGCAGAGCGTGATAGTTTATATTGACGGACATCTTCAGGAAAAGATATTGCTTGACGATCTGGCAAGACATACCTCTCGCTCCAAGTCCTCATTCTGCCATTTGTTTGAGGAGAAAATGAACGTTTCTCCCAAGCAGTATATTCTGCAAAAAAAGCTGGCTCTGGCAAATAAAATGATAGGAGAGGGAACACCGCCAACCGTCGCCGCTATGCAGGTGGGCTATGAGAATTACAGTAACTTTTATCGCATCTACCGCAAGCACTTCGGCAAAAGCCCCAACGCTTAACAAGACGTAATACAAAATGGGCGATAGAAAAGCGAAATTCATTATGACATAACATAATATTTATGTTTTGAATTTTGGGAATGGCATATACGCAAACTCACCTATAAATCCTAATTTTGCATATCTACGAGCAACTACAGCATTCTTCAAAACCCTTCAAAAAGGGCGGGGAATGCTGTTTTTTTGTTTACAATAATTTCCATTTACTTAAAGAAATGTAAAAAACTGTAAATTGGTAAAAAATTCCCGCTGAAAAACGCCCAAAAAAGAGCTTCGTAATGAATTTTTAGAAAAAAAGGGGTAAATACTGAAAAGTTTTTTAGGAAATTTTCAAAATCCTCTTGCGCATATTAAAAAAGTGTTTTATAATATTAGCACGGTGGTGGAAAGTGGAGCGAAGTGTAGCGAAATCCCATAATGAAGCTCCAAAGACTCAAAACCCAAGCAAATCAAAGCGAACGGCGAGTCGATCCCCACAAAAACACCGAAAGGAGGCAACAAATATGCTGTCAGGTGAATTCAAACACGCGTTAGACCCCAAAAACAGACTTTTTATTCCCGCAAAGCACCGTGAAGAGCTTACCGCTGAAGGCGAAAGCTTTATGGTAGCGAAGAGCATAAGAGAAAATTGCCTCAAGGTGTATTCCATGACCGAGTGGGAGGCATACATAAGCCCCATCACTAAAATGGAGAGAAGGGATTCAGAGAGAATACTCAGAGCGCTTCACAGAGACGCGGCTCAGGTAACTCCCGATTCTCAGGGAAGAATAGTTCTCCCCCCCGCGCTTATAGCGTACGCGGGAATAACAAAGGGCGCGGTCGTAGTAGGCTGCGGAACGTACAGCGAGATATGGGCAGAGGAAAACTACGATGCTATGGTTGAGGAAGAAAACCTCGACGGAATGAAGGATCTGCTCGAATCCTACGGACTGTAATGGAGAAGAATATAGAATTTTCGCACTATTCGGTCTTGCTGAATGAGTGCTTGGAGGGCTTAGCGATAAAGCCTGACGGAATATACGTGGATGGTACTGCGGGAGGCGCGGGACACTCCGCGAGGATAGCGGAGCGTTTGAGCGATGGAATGCTCGTGGCTATCGACAGAGACGAGACGGCAGTCGCCGTGGCTACCGAGCGTCTTTCAAGATTCGGCGACAGAACGAGAGTCGTTCGCAGCAACTTCTATGAGGTCGCGGACGTTTGCAAAGGACTTGGCATTGAGCAGATAGACGGACTGCTTCTTGACCTTGGAGTTTCCTCGTATCAGCTGGATACCCCCGAAAGAGGATTTTCCTATATGTCCGACGCGCCGCTTGATATGCGAATGGACGTAAGGAGCACGCTCACCGCTTACGACGTTGTCAACGGATATAGCGAGGATAAGCTCAAGAAAATACTTTTTGAGTACGGAGAGGAAAGATTTTCTTCGTCGATAGTAGCGGCGATAGTCAGAGAGAGACAAAAAAAGCCGATCGAAACGACACACGAGCTTTCCGATATAATTAAATACGCGATACCGCCTAAGGCGCGTGAGGGAGGACATCACCCCGCGAAGAGAAGCTTTCAGGCGATACGCATCGAGGTCAACGGAGAGCTTGACGTCATCGAGCCGGCTATAAGAGACGCGGCGGCGATGCTGAAGCCGGGCGGAAGGATAGCGATAATAACCTTCCACTCACTTGAGGACAGGATAGTCAAGCAGACGTTCGCAAGTCTCGCGACAGGTTGCACCTGTCCCAAAAGCTTTCCCGTCTGCGTGTGCGGTAATAAGCCGAGCGTGAGAGTGATAACGAGAAAGCCGATACTTCCTTCAAGCGCGGAGCTTGAGGAAAACCCGCGTTCGAGGAGCGCAAAGCTGAGGATAGCAGAAAAGATCTGAAACATATTAAACGAAATCAAGGAGGTATTTACAAAGTGGCTGTCACCAAGACAAACGATTCGTACGACCGTTGCCTTAATGAGCTTCGCGCAAGATACAAGGGGCGAGGCATAGCTAACAGCATAAAGAGCGAGGCTGCAACGCAGGCAAAAAATGAAGCCGCGACAAAGACGATAGCGCCTGGATCTTACGTTCTCTTTGACTCCCGCAGTAACATCGCCGACAGCTATCGATCAGGCGTTTACAACGGCAGTAAATATATGACCTCCGATGATTTCGTGAGATACTTCAAGACCCGCAGAGCATTTTATATGCCCGAGGTGTTAAAGGCAAAGCAAGAGGAGGAGGCCGCTCTTGAGAGCGTGACTGCGCAGAAGCAGCACGGCAAAAGAGGCTCAAGAGAGCTCACCGGCTCTGAGTCGGGCTCAAAGGAGGGCCACTTAAAAACCATAATATCGGCGTTAGAGCAAATAAAAAATAAGTGGTTTCCGATAGAAGCGGGACGCACCCTCACACAGGGGCAGCGCTTCAGAGTGCCCGTAGGCATTATGTCGGGAATGGCGGTATTCACACTTTCTCTCGGTCTTATCGTCGGCGGCTCGGTAATGATAGGAAGCGCGTCGGGCGAGCTTGGCAGACTCAACAGCGAGATATCGGTGCTTGAGGCGCGCGAGGCTGACCTCGAGGGTAAGCTTGACCTCAAATACGATATCAACCAGATAGAGGCAGAGGCTAAGGACCTCGGAATGATAAAGAGAGAGCACGCCGATAACAGATACGTATCGATAGATACGAGCAAGGACGTCATAGTATACGAGCAAGAGGAGAGCGACGCTCCCTTCGCGGCTTTACTTGCGGCGTTCGGCATAGAGCTTGATTAATACTATTTGAATAAAATCCCACCCGTCTACATAATATAGAACTGTGCGTGGGATTTTATTTGATAAACTAAGAAACGTATGGAGGGGAAAATGGCAAACGAGACTGTAAGTGCCGGTGCTAAAAGGCGTTCAACCGTATTAGCTATCGTAGTATTTGCGGTTTTCGCGTTTCTCCTTTTAAGAATACTGATCATTCAAACGGTCAGCTTTGAAAAATACCAGTCAAAGGTCATAAATCAGATGACGACGGAGTCGCGTGTCGCGGCTGACAGAGGACGTATCTACGACAGAAACGGAAACGTGCTTGCTACGAACATAACGACCTACCGTGTCTTTATCTCC
>JAZSNX010000130.1:0-3927 GCA_045536665.1 Eubacteriales bacterium | reverse complement strand
CAGGCATATTTTGTTTTTCACCCGTATAGTATATCATATCATTCTCAAAAATTCAAGTGTTTTTTTCAAATCTGAAAGGATTATTTTATGTCGAAAAAAATTATTTTTATTTGCTTTCTGCTGCTCACCGTGATGTGTGTGGCGTTTATTTTCTCAAACTCTCTTGACAACGGCGTGGAATCGGGAGAGAAAAGCTCCGCCGTTACGGGCTTTGTCAATTCCGTCCTTTCATTTATAGGCATAGATAAGCCTATATCCGAGCGTGACGTTCGCACGGCGGCCCACTTCTCCGAATTCTTCCTGCTCACGTCACTTTTGGCATCTGATATACTTCTCTGCCCTCTATACAAAAAACTCCCCGTGTCTATATCGTTCCTCTCCCCTCTTTTCGCCATTCCCGTCTGCTTTCTCATCGCGTGTGTAGACGAGCTTATACAAAACTTCTCCGCGGGCAGGGCTGTGCAGTTCTCAGACGTGCTGGTCGACACGCTCGGCGGACTTTGCGCGGCGGTGATATTCACGCTCGTCTGCCTTTCGATACACCTAAAAGGTCTAAAAAAGCAAAAAAGTAAAGGGATTTAGTATAAAATCTATTTACATAAGTGAAAAACTGTGCTATAATATAATTTGTATATTTTATGATTATCTAAGGAGATCAGATTATTTATGAAAACCGATATCCAAATAGCAAAGGAAGCCGTTATGCTTCCCATCACAAAGATTGCCGAGAAGCTTGGTATCGAGGACGATGAGCTCGAGCTGTACGGCAAGTACAAGGCTAAAATAAACGACGCTTTTCTCAAGAGAATGGAGAGCCGCCCCGCGGGCAAGCTCATTCTCGTGACCGCCATCAACCCCACCCCCGCCGGTGAGGGCAAGACCACCACGACGGTAGGTCTCGGTATGGCTATGAACAGAATAGGCAAAAACGCAATAATCGCGCTTCGTGAGCCCTCTCTCGGTCCTGTTTTCGGCGTCAAGGGCGGAGCTGCGGGCGGCGGATACGCGCAGGTCGTTCCTATGGAGGACATCAATCTCCACTTCACTGGTGACTTCCACGCGATAACCGCGGCTAACAATCTGCTCTGCGCTATGATAGACAACC
Organism: Eubacteriales bacterium; assembly: GCA_045536665.1. Classification (GTDB taxonomy): domain Bacteria; phylum Bacillota; class Clostridia; order Oscillospirales; family CAG-272; genus HGM12713. Next base: position 2,822 of record JAZSNX010000130.1, on the reverse strand, counting down.
ATCTCCAGCAGGGCAACGAGCTTGGTATCGACCAGAGAAGAATAGTTTTCACACGTGTCACCGACACCAACGACCGCGCTCTCCGCAACATAACCGTAGGACTTGGCAGCCGTGTTGACGGTATTCCCCGTCAGGATCACTTTATGATAACAGTCGCAAGTGAGATCATGGCGATCCTCTGCCTTGCTGAGTCTCTTGACGACCTTAAGACAAGACTTGGCAACATTCTCGTTGCTTACACATACGACGGCAAGCCCGTTTACTGCCGCGACCTCTGCGCTCAGGGCTCTATGGCTGCTCTCCTCAAGGACGCTATCAAGCCCAACCTTGTGCAGACGCTTGAGAACACCCCCGCGCTCATTCACGGCGGTCCTTTCGCGAACATCGCTCACGGCTGTAACTCGGTAAGAGCCACAAAGCTTGCTCTTAAGCTCGCAGACTACACCATCACCGAGGCAGGCTTTGGCGCTGACCTCGGAGCTGAGAAGTTCCTTGACATCAAGTGCCGCAAGGCAGGTCTTGTGCCTGACGCGGTAGTGCTGGTCGCGACCGTCCGCGCTCTCAAGTACAACGGCGGCGTTGCGAAGGCAGAGCTTGCCGCTGAAAATCTTGACGCTCTTAAGGTTGGCGCTGTTAACCTCGAGGCTCATATAGACAATCTTCGCAAGTACGGTCTGCCCGTCGTAGTCGCTATCAACCGCTTTGGCACGGATACGGACGCTGAGCTTGACTATATCAGACAGATCTGCATCTCCAAGGGCGCTGAGTTTGCTCTCTCCGACGTATTCGCTAAGGGCGGAGAAGGCGGAATCGAGCTTGCCGAGAAGGTCATCGAGGCTTGTGAGAAGGATAAGGATTTCCACTTTATGTATGAGGACGGTATGTCCATAAAGGAGAAGATCGCCGCGGTAGCGACCAAGATCTACGGCGCAGCTGACGTCAAGTACGACGCGGCAGCGCTTAAGGCTCTTGCGGATATCGAGGCTATCGATCCCAAATACTCCACCTTCCCCATCTGCGTCGCAAAGACACAGTACTCTCTCTCTGACGACGCCTCCAAGCTCGGCAGACCCACGGGCTTTACTCTCACCGTCCGTGAGATCAAGCTCTCCGCGGGAGCAGAGTTTATAGTAGTGCTCACAGGCGCTATTATGACTATGCCCGGACTTCCCAAGAAGCCCGCGGCAGTATCTATCGACGTTGACAACGACGGAAACATCACGGGACTGTTCTGATATGAATTTTCCCGAAAAGCGCGCGTCTCTCTCCCCTGAGCAAACTGAAGCTCTCGGAGAGACGCTCGCGCGCGATATAATAGACAACGGACTTCCCCGCTTCGTGGCGCTTTTCGGCGACCTCGGCGTGGGCAAGACCGCTTTCGTGCGTGGATTTACGCGTGCCGTCGCTCCCGACGCACGTGTGAAATCCCCCACATTTGCGCTGGTAAACGAATACAGTGGCGAGCGTTTTTCCGTCTTTCACTTCGATATGTATAGAATTGAGGACGAGGACGAGCTCTACTCCATAGGCTTTTACGACTACGCCGACAGGGGCGGTATATGTATAACCGAATGGAGCGAAAATATAGAGTTCGCTCTACCCGACAGCTACATTCGCGTTGAGCTTATAAAGGACAGCGAGACCGACACGGACAGCAGAGCCGTGCTTTTTGACATTATCGGCGCGTGATACGGAGAAAAATATGAAGATATTGGCACTTGACAGCTCGGCACTGATTGCCTCCGTCGCGCTCTGCGAGGACGGCAGACTGCTGTCGGAATACACACTTAACAACAAAAACACGCATAGTGAGACCTTACTCCCTATGATAGAGAGTATGCTTTCTCACTTTTCGCTCACTCCCGCGGACATAGACGTGTTCGCCGCATCGGCAGGCCCCGGGTCGTTCACGGGTGTTCGTATAGGCGCGGCAACGCTCAAGGGACTTGCGTTTGGCGCTGACAAGCCTTGCGTTGAGGTATCAACGCTTGAGGCGTTGGCTTATAACGCGATATGCTTTGAGGGACTTATCTGCCCCGTTATGAACGCGCGCCGCTCACAGGTATATACGGCGCTCTTTCGCTCGGACGGCAAGACGCTGACAAGGCTTATGCCCGACAGCGCTATGGCGATAAGCGAGCTTGATGAGATGCTCTCGGAGCGCGGCGAGACTGTAATGCTATGCGGAGACGGCTATGACATAACCGTTGACGCGCTATGCAAAGCCAAGGTCAAGCACACGCCCGAAAGAATGAGACACCAGTCGGCTTTCTCCGTCGCTTGTGTGGCGCTCAGTCTATATAACGAGGGTAACTACGTCAGCGACTCGTCATTTAAGGTAAACTATCTCCGTCCCTCACAGGCGGAGCGTGAGCTTATGAATAAAAACAAATCAGATAAAGAGGTCTAAACAATGAAGATAGTAATAGGATGCGACCACGCGGGCTTTGCCATAAAGGGCGCTGTAGCGGCGCACGTCAAAGAAAAGGGATATGAGGTAGTAGACGTCGGAACGTATTCGGCGGACAGCTGTCACTATCCCACAATAGCGTCCGCGGCTTGTAGGAAGATACTTGACGGCGAGTGCGAGCTCGGCATACTCATATGCGGAACGGGAATAGGAATGTCCATTGCCGCAAACAAGCATGTCGGCATCCGCGCCGCTTGCTGTTCCGACGCCTTCAGCGCGGAGCTTACACGCCGACACAACGATGCAAACGTCCTTTGCTTCGGTGCAAGAGTAATCGACAATGAAAAAGCTCTCGAGCTTGTTAGGATCTTCATTTCCACCGAATACGAGGGCGGGCTTGGCGGAAGACACA
>JAZSNX010000148.1:0-22857 GCA_045536665.1 Eubacteriales bacterium | reverse complement strand
GGGGGGTATAATCTTTTTAGGACATTTTTTGCCAACATTTTGGCGGGGCGGCGTACTATATCTGTAAAAGTATACTCTTGGTTGAATGCGGTATCGTATTGGTTGTATCGTATTGACAGCGTATTTTGAGAGTGATATAATATTTGCAGAACAAAAAACGGAGGACTTATGAGAACAAAGGATCAAATGGAAAAGCAAAAAAAGAATAAGGAAAAGCTTCCCTTGGGGAGAGTTATATCAAACAATCTTTTTATGCTCAAGCTGATACATAAGGGCGCTCCGTTTACTATATTCAGTATGGTGCTTATATCGGTACTTGAGGCGCTGATAGGCTTTATTTCGGGCTCGTATATGCTCCGCTTTGCGCTCAACGGTATAAACGAGGGTAAGAGCTTTTACGAGATAGCGGGCGTTCTGGCACTCAGCCTTATTCCGATAGTGCTTATAGCGGTCGTCGCCAGATGGTATTGGTGCAGAAGCTACCGAATGAGAATGACGAAGGTAAAGCAGTATGTCTTTTCCCGCACGTATAAAAAGGCGTCTGAGGTCGATCTTGCCTGTTATGAAAACCCCGAATATTATGACGACCTCGCAAAGGCGATCGAGGAATGCGGAAACAGGGCGGAGTCTGTAAACAGCTCTATTGAGATGCTTGCTTACCGAATAGTAAATTTTTCGGCAAACTTCGCGTTGCTCTTCGCCATAGACCCGTTATTGCTTTTGTTCGTGCTCATTCCCATTGCCGCTGTACCGATACAAAAGAAGATAAACAAGCTTGGGTACGATGCCAATATGGAAAAGACTGAGGAGAACAGACGCAAGGATTATTCAAGGAGAACGTTCTATCTTGCCGATTACGCAAAGGAGATGCGCCTTTTGGATATGCCTGTGTTTATGCTTGAGCGCTTCAGACAGTCAGGCAATAAGATAGTGTCTATCATTAAAAAATACGGCTTTCGTATTGCGGCTTTGCAATATATAATGACCGAGTGTAACGAGGTAGTAGCGTCGCTTGGCGCTATGGCGTATGCTGTTTGGCAGACTATCGGAACAGGGAAAATGGGCTACGGAGACTGCCTTGTAGTGGTCAACTCCATTCAGAATGTGGCGTATTCCGTTACCAATTCAGCCGATACCTTTCTTAAGTTTCACGAGAACGCGCTGTATATTGAAAACCTGCGCAAATTCTTTGAATACGACGAAAAGATAAAGGGCGGCGACAAGCCTCTTCCTGACAAGGGCGACATCGTGCTTGATAACGTAAGCTTTAAATATGACGGCGCAAGTGACTATACTCTAAGAAATGTGTCGATGCGCCTTGGTAAAAATGAAAAGATAGCGATAGTGGGACATAACGGAGCGGGTAAATCAACGCTCGTAAAGCTGCTGCTTCGTCTTTACGACGCTGAGGGAAGTATAACCTACGGTGGAGAGGATATAAAGAGCTTTGACCTTACGGAGTACCGTGACTCGTTTGCCACGGTTATGCAGGATTTTCATATCTTTTCTCTTACCGCGGCTGAGAACGTGCTGCTTCGTCCTATGAGAGAGGGCGACGAGCAAAGGATCGCCGAGGCGATAGAAAAGAGCGGTCTTAAGGAGAAAATTGACAGCTTCCCCAAGGGTCTTGACACTATGATGACCAAGGAATTTGACAAGGAGGGCGAGGTGCTGTCGGGCGGACAGACTCAAAAGCTTGCGATATCCTACGTATATTCAAGAGAGAACCGTTTCGTTATTCTTGATGAGCCCTCAAGCGCTCTCGACCCCATAGCGGAGTACGAGATGTATGAAAGAATGACCGAGGCGTGTAGGGATTGCGGAATGATATTTATCTCGCACAGGCTGTCGTCTGCCGTTATTGCCGACCGTATCTATCTTATGGAGAACGGTACGGTGATAGAGACGGGAACTCACTCCGAGCTTATGGATGCGAACGGCAGATATGCCGAGATGTTCCGCAAGCAGGCAGAGAACTACGCGGAGGTGTGATATGGCGGATAAGAATAAAAAGCTTTCACGTAGAAGTGTTATCAAATATAATTGGTGGCTGTTCAAGCTGGTGTGGAAATATACCCCGGGATACGTAATAGGAATGGTAGCCGAGGGCGTGCTGTGGGGAATAAATAACGCGATAGGCTCATTGTATACGCTATGGCTGTTTGATGCTCTCGGAGAGGGCAGGGGACTTGGAGAAACTCTTTCTATCATCGCGGGATACGCCATATATCTCTCACTGTTTTATGTGTTCCACAATTGGTATTGGAAGATATACAATCCCAAGGTGCGCGAGAGACTGCACATAAAGCTGCACAGCGATATGTTCAAGCAAGCCCTGAGAATAGACCTTGAAAAATACGACGATCCCGAATTCTATAACGATTTTATATTCGCTATGGATATGTCGTTTTCACACGTTACAGGACTTATTGAGGACACAGGCAAGCTTATAAACCGAATAATAGCGTCGCTTACGCTGACGGGCGTGCTGTTCAGCATAGACGCGCTTATGGCGGTGATAATATTCACGGTGTCTATTATCAGAATAGTCCTTTCTACCCTGAAGAACAAGAGTAATTTCAAGTATTCCGATTCTATCAACAAGCTCTCTCGCAAGGACGCTTACATAAAAAGAGTGTTCAAGCTTCCGGATTACGCAAAAGAGCTGAGAACGACGCACGTTCGTGAGAATCTTCTTCGCGAGCACGCAAGGACCACAAACGACAAGCTCAAGGTCATCAAGCGCTACGGAACGCAGATAGGCGTGCTGCTGTCGGTGATAGCTGTCGTCAACGAGGCTACGACCATAGGTCTTATGATACTTATGCTTTATAAGGTAATGGTGACGGGCAGTGTTGGACTTGGCGGATTCGCGGTGGCGATGAATGCTGTATGGCGTGTGTCGTGGCTGCTCTCCGACCTCGTTGACAGAGTGATGAAATACCACGAGCACGGGCTCTTCATAGAAAAGATGATGAAGTTTATGGAGTGCGAGCCCAAGATAGTTGACGGTACACTTGAAGCGGGACGCTTTGAGAGCCTTAGTGTGCGCGGTCTTGGCTTTAGCTACGCAGAGAATGCACCCCGTGCGCTTGACGGTGTTGATATCGAGATACGCAAGGGAGAGAAGATAGCCATCGTCGGATACAACGGAGCGGGCAAGACGACGCTGACAAAGCTCGTTATGAGGCTTTATGACCCAACGGCGGGTGAGGTTCTGTATAACGGCAAACCGCTTGGCGAGTACACCGTCGCCAGCCTTAGGCGGCGAATGGCGGCTGTCTTTCAAGACTACCGAATATTTGCGGGAAGCGTTGCTGAGAACGTCGTTGGCGGTGAATACCTACCCGAGAACGAGCAGGCGGTACTGTCCGCGCTGAAGAAGAGCACCTTTGACACGAAGCTTAACAAGCTGGATAACGGACTTGATACTCAGCTAACGCGTGAGTTTGAAAAGAGCGGAACACAGCTTTCGGGCGGCGAGGCGCAGAAGGTGGCGATAGCGAGAGCGTTTTATAAGGATGCCGATCTTATTATACTCGACGAGCCCTCAAGCGCTCTCGACCCTGATGCCGAATACGCGCTGAATACGGCAATAAGTGAGTATGCCGAAAGCAGGACTGTTGTATTTATATCACATAGACTGTCCACCACAAGACATGCTGATAGGATATATATGTTTGACAGCGGGCGTCTTATAGAAAGCGGAACGCACGAGGAGCTTATCAAGCTCGGCGGTAAGTACGCGTATATATTCGACTTGCAGGCAGAAAAATACCGCAGTACGCAAACGGCAGGCTCGTAAATATTCGCAAAACACAAAAATGATATCTTGACAAAATCAAAGAGATATGTTATTATTGACGTTAGTAAGTATATCATAAGGAGATGCTGTCGTGAATTCATTTATCGATATTGATAAGAATATGGTGGTTAACACTACCATAGGAGACGCAGAGGTGGTTTGGCACAACGTAAAGCAAGCGCCATTTTCTCTGCACGGGTTTTACGAGCCCGAATCCGCTTCGTTCTTTCACCGCTTACCCCTTGACGTAGCCGCCCAAACGAGTGCGGCAGTGGATAAGCTTCACAGGGAGTCTGCAGGCGGCAGAGTTAGATTTTCAACCGACTCACCGTATATTGCCATTCGTGCAAAATATCTTGTCGTAGGTCGTTCGCCGCATCTTTCACTCGTGTCCACCTCGGGATTTGATCTGTATATAGACGGGGAGTTCGGCAGCCAATTTGTAAAGGAATTCCGTATGCCGTATGATATGACGGACAGTTACGAGCAAATAATCCGTCTTGAGGGTGAGTTTATGCGCTCTTATACCATAAATTTCCCTATTCACGCTGTGGTGGAGAGTCTTGAGATAGGTATCGCTCCCAATTCAAAGCTTGACGCACCAAAACCGTATCGCAACGTAGATCCTATAATTGTTTACGGCTCGTCTATCGTTCACGGAACTGCTGCAAGCCGTGCAGGATATGCATATCCCGCGATAATATCAAGAGAGTTGAACGTGGATTTCAGAAACATGGGCTTTTCCGGTAACGCAAAGGGCGAGATCGTTCTGGCAAAGTGGTTAGCGAAGTTGCCGATGAGTGTTTTTGTGTGTGACTACGATCATAATGCCCCCACGGTCGAGCATTTGGAAAACACACACTACGCATTTTATGAGGCTATACGTGAATCAAATCCCGACATTCCGTATATTATGATAACGCGCCCTAACTATTGGACGATGATACGCAATAGAAAAGAAATATTGAAAAGACGCGATATTATAATGAAATCCTATTTAAAGGCGCGCGATGCAGGTGATGAAAACGTTTATTTCATAGATGGAATGAGCTTCAATATATCTCCTCACCAGTATGAAATGACCGTTGATAACATTCATCCGAACGACGCGGGATTTATAAGAATGGCTGACAGTATAGGAACTTTTATCAAACACATATTAGAAGAAAATATTAAACAATCGGGGAAGAAGACAGGGGACAATTCTGTGTCTTGACAAAAATAAATAATTTTTTACCGCATTGGTGATGGTTTGTCGCCAATGCGGTTTTTCGTAGGTGCTTGATTGTATTTACTTTGCAAGTATCAAAGGGATCATAATAGATTATTTTGTGTCATTGCCCGTCTAAGCTCCGCCTCGACAGCGTCTGCCATGAGCGCGAATCCGAGATCGTTGGGGTGAGTACCGTCGACCGTGCAGGAATCCTCATACGGACCGCGGAAGATGCTCGCGCCGTCGATATAGTATACGTTAGAGTCACCGTTCTCTATCGCGCGGCGATAGGTGTCGAATATGACGTTTCTGCGCGGAATGTTCGTTGTGTAATCGCTGTCAAAATCGGGCTTTGAAAGCATAATATACGGAATGTCGGGATGCGCTTTTCGTATTGTCTCGTACAGCTTGTAGTGCGTGGCGTTAAGATGCTCTACGTTGGGCGCGTTGTGGTCGTAGTCACAAACGAACGCGCTCATTTCAAGCCCTGCCATATATTCAACGATAGCGTCCTCCGCCTTGCCCGAGCCCGAAAAGCCGAGATTGATGAAGTCGATATTATTTCTGCGGCATATCATATTTTGGTACGCGTTACCGGGGCGTGACACAAATCCGCCCTGAGTTATCGAGCTGCCGTAGTATACTATGGGAGGGATATCGCGGTATTTTAAGCCCTCGCCAAGAGACGCATCTTCCTTTATGCCGATAAAGAGCTCGGTAACTCTGCTGTACGGCGGGAAGTTTATCGTTATATAGCGCAGCTTCCTTGACGGGAATTTGACCTCAGCCTCATATTCTCCTTTATGGTCGTATGGTGGAATAAAGGGTCGATGAAAGCGGCTGATATTTGACTCGGGTTCATCAACGTACAGGTCAAAGCCACCGAAGCCTATCAGGGAATTGTGCGAGAGGCGAGTGGTGCTTGGTATTACCACTTTTAGCGCGATAACGTCCGAGTCTGTGGAGAAACGGACTCGCGCTCCCGCTGAGTTTTTGGCGAGATTTTTGACCCCGTTGTTGACGTTTTCAGCAACGTCGGCCGGAATTCGTCTGAACGGTCCTGCCTCGCGATAATTATAAAGACCGTAAACAGAAAAGGGTCGTTCTCTTATGTCATAAAACTTGATATCGTTTTTGTCGATACCTTCTTTTACGGCAAGATTTTTGTCTATTTTTGTTATCTCGTTACTCATTTTTGGTATCCTCCGATGCTGTAATATATCCGTTGCTTGGTGTTTGTCTCTATAGAACGTTTTATGGCGTTCATAATAAACACGGGAGCAATAATATCATCATATGTTCTTGTTTGTTCTTCTCCGTTTAAAAGACGGTGAAATTCCTTTAGCTGTTCGTAAAGCAGCGCGTCAAGCCCTTCTCTTGCGAGCTCGCCGCCACACGTTTTTTCTTGCGCTATCCTTTCGGCGTAGAACAGCTTGTCTCTCTCGGTGTATATACCGATACAGGAAAAGCCTTCATAGTGAAAGGTGACGGTAGTCTGACTATCCGATGAGTGTGCCGTAACGCTCTTTGGATATCTGCCGAATATCTCGCATACTATATCCACGAGGTGCTGAGCGTAAAAGAAAAATCCTCCGTAGGGGCTGTCGCTCATAAGCGGAGCTCGCACAACTCCGCCTATCGTATTGCCGTCCGTGTTTTCGCATACCTGTGTTTTCAAGGCTTTTACAAGTGGATCATAACGCAAAGCAGACCCGCTCGCAACTCTTGCCCCCCCTGTCTTGAGCTCTCTCATAAGAGCAACGGCATCCTCTACGCTTTCGGTGAAGGGCTTGTCTATCAGCATCGGTATGCCGCTTTCGATATACGGCTTTGCGTATTCATAATGAGTGCTTCCTTTACGAGCTGTGATGATGAGCCCGTCTGTCTTTCCAACCGCCTCGTCATAGCTTGTCATCACTCTAACGCCGTGTAAGTCCTGACAAGCGCACGGCGTCTCGCTGTAGACGCCTACCACGTCAATGTCTGAAAACTCATCACGGCTCTCTATAAGCTTCAAAAAAACGCGTGCGTGGTAGCTCTCGTATCCTATTATCGCTATTCTTTTTGTTTTCATCTTTTTCTTATCGCAACGACATGCCCGAGGCATAGTTTCGTGTTATCTCGTTTTTTAAGGGAATATTTCTATCAATAAAATCGGCGCTTTCGCGAATAAGCTCGTCAGTCAGTACAGCGCGCAGATTGGTAGTGACGCCTGCCTGATGAGGCGTAAGAAGCGCGTTGTCAAGGCAGAGAAGGGGATCATCTATATCGATCGGCTCTTTTTCGAACACGTCGAGGGCGGCACGGATATCTCCATTTTGCAGGTGTAGAGTGAGAGCGGTCTGGTCGATTATTGCTCCGCGCGCGGTATTTACCAAAAGCGCGCCCTTTTTCATGCTCGACAATAGCCTTTGGTCTATCATATGGTGGGTGTCAGGTGTATACGGAGCGTGAATGCTTATAACGTCACAGGTGGAGAAAAGCTCCTCAATGGAGCACTGCTCAAGCCTGTACGTTTGTCTGTCGGCAGACGGTATCTCTTTTACATCGCAGACCTTGAGTCGCACGTTAAAGCCTGACAGCATTCTCGCGAGATGCTTGCCAACGCCGCCATAGCCCACTATACCGACCGTTTTGCGAATGAGATCGTCGGTGTAGTCCTCACGGGCGCTCCAGATGCCCTCGCGCTTGAGCCTTTCGCTGTAAAACGGTATTCGCCTGAGCGCTGACAGCATATAAGCAATCGCTCCCTCCGCGGTGGACTCCGAATAATAGTCAAATCCGCTTATCACTCTTATGCCACGCTCCCACATAGCGTCGCTGATAAAGGGAGCGACTGTTGAGCCGAGTACAGTCATAAGACGAAGATTCGGGGCGTTGTCGAGAACGTCCTTGGTAAGCGCAGGCGAGCCCCAAAGAGCTATATAAACGTCGCAGTCACCTATCTTTTCCATGAGCTCGCGCTCACTCATCTTTTTATTGCCGTCGTGCCACACTACGTCGCCAAGACTCTCTGCGAGACGTATGTTTTCGGGGGTGAAAAATGTATCGAATATTCTTCCTTGTGGGATCGAGACCAAGGCTTTCATAAAAACTCCTGTATAAATAAAATATAATTTTTCGCTCTTTTATTGACAAACTGTCAGATTAGTGGTACAATTCGGATATAAACCTTTTTTGGGGGACAGTGCTTTGGAAAAACGAATTAAGGACGTTGATTTTTTTGCCACACCGCCTTTTTTAGGCTTTAAAAACGCGGGATACTATGACCACCAGCGCGCTTGGAGCTGGCTTAGCAAATGCGATTACGCGTGTTTTTATCTCGTGACACGGGGAGAAATATCCGTATCTGACGGAGAGCGCGACATAGTCGCGCGCGAGGGAGACGTGCTTTTCCTCAGAAGCGCGGATGCGATGATGATGCGCTGTACGCAAGAGACAAGCAACGCCTACTATTTCGTCTCCTTTTACTACGATGAGAGCGTTGACCTTATGATAGATACAGTCGTAAGAGACGCAGGCGTGACAAATCTTTTCAAGGATATATACGAGGCGCATCATTTAGTATATGCGCTCAGCCGTTTCAAGGTATATACGCTTTTTATGAGGCTTATATACGCTCTTTCCTCAAAAACGCTTAAGGCGGATAAGGATTATTCGCAGACCTATCATATACGAGCCGCCGCGGAGTATATAAATCTCAATTACGAAAAAAAGATAACGATCGACGATCTCTGCCGAATCTCGGGATATTCACCCGCGCATCTGCGCAGGCTGTTCATAAAGCATTATTCGTGCTCTCCAACCGAGTATATTTTAGAGAGACGCATAGATGCGGCAAAGGAGATGCTCCTCGATATGCCAACAAAAAGCACAGAGGAGATAGCGCAGTCGCTCGGCGTCTGCTCGCCATCGTATTTTTGCAAGCTTTTCAAGGAACGTGTCGGACTGACACCGCTTGAATACAAAAACAAATACAGCTTTTGAAGAACATATCCTCCATTATGGAGGATATGTTCTTTTAGCGTTTCAAGGGGGGGATCTATCTATATATTTTGATGCCTATGCGCAAGGTTTCTGCCAAAATAATGGTCAAGCGTTTCTATCTCAAATTCATTTATGATGTCGTTCACGGTGATGTCGGGGTCGTTGCACGTAAGCAGAGCCACTCCTATATACGACGGTATCTTTACAGTAAGCGCCTTTTTGTATTTTGCCTTTGCGGCGGCAAATCTTTGTCTGTTTTCATCAAGATGGCATAGCTTGCAGTCGAGGTTTACCGTCGCGCTGACATTGTCGGTGTAGTTAGTGCTTGCCGCTATTATATCTCCGCATGGGTCGAGTATGGTGCTTTGAAGTCCGCATATCGCGCCGACAAAGTGGCTCTGAGTCGAATACGCCCACTGCGCCTGACGGAGACCACCGTGATACATAGAGCAAAAAACGGTAAGATCAGGCTTTTGCGGGATATATTTGTTGAGCAGCTCGTCAAAGTTGAGGTCAAAGCATATCGCGCTGGCAACGTTTCCAAAATCAAGAGAGATAAGCTCCGCCTTTTCTCCGTAGCCTATATCTCCGTTTACGTTTTCGCCTATTACCAGATGATTTTTGTCGTATATTCCTCGAATAGTGCCGTCGCGTCCGATATACGTTGTGGAGTTGCGATATGGCTTTGCGGTGTCGGGATAAGCGTATCTTATCGCGCTGTAGGCGATATTTACGTTGTTGTCCACGGCGATAGGCTTGAGAAATTCCTCAATGCTCGTGCCGAGATATTTGTAGTATTCTTTCAGCGTATCAATGCTTCTCTCGCCGTTTACTCTCGCGTACCTTGAAGCGCACTCGGGGAAAACGATGAGATCGGGACTGTCGGGAATAACATTGTCGATATTCCTTTTGAGGATCTTTTTTAGCTCTGCCTCGTAAGCGGAAAAGCTTCCGCCGAGGTAACGAAAATCGGGCTCGCGCATACTGAGCGCGCTGAGTGTTACAAAATTTGACATATAAAGATCTCCTTTATGATTTTAATGCAAATATTTAGCTTCTAACTGGTCAAAGCGCTCATTTAACTCGCGTACGTTACTCTTCAGCGTTTTGTTTATGGCGGATAATCTTGATGAGACCGCGTTTGAGCCTGAGGAATAGCCTTTGTTAACTATGTCTCTGAGGAACACGGTAAGTCCGCCCATTCCTTCTCCCAAGACGTTGGTATACATCAGTGCCAAATCAATGCGAGCGCCTGTGTAGATCATATCCAGCATTTTTTGCGACTCCGCGTCTTGAAGCAATCGGTAGTTCATGATTTCTCCGTAGTATTCATCAACCACGGTTTTATAGGATTCGGATGCCATACATTCGAGGACCGCGCCAACCATCTGCAAACGACTGTCGGAAACTGTGAGGGATATGCCGAGCGCGGAGACTTGGTCTTGAATTCCGCAATGATATTCCGTTTGCCCTTTATCATATTTCGGCATGGGGATCACTCCGTAATCTATGTCGACGAGCTTGTCTGTGCTTGACTCGATATTGTAAAAAATAGCGGTCGTCATAGCGGCTTGTCGGTTATAGAATTTTTCTATGGTCTTGGATCTGCCTGTAAATCCGTCGTCATCGTGATCAACTACAAATGTGGATGAATCCCGATAAAGCGCCAATAGTTTATCAACGGTCAAGCTGAATTTGTTAGCGTTGGTGCTTGTTGCCATATTGTATTTGAACTGATTTTGCGCGTCCTTTGAAACGATTATGGCATCTGAGCTTACCCAATAGGAATCAATACCTGCCAACAGTCCCAATGCCGCGCCATATATGTAGGGTTCGGAATTTGCGGAGTATACGGCAAGCCTTTTTGAGAGATTTAGCTGATATTCTAAAGTCCAATCTCCGTTTTCTACCACATCATAAAGACTTGTTTCGTGCTTTGCGTTAAGCATTTCTTTGTTGAAAATGGTGGAGTAAAGGAAACGATAGATAGATATAGCGGCAGAGCCTGTTGCTATGTACTGCTTGTCTGTACCGTATGAAAAAGCATCGTTAAAGCCCTGCGACCAGTAATACTTGTCCAGATCGATATACTGGCAATTATAAAGATTACGGTACAAGCCTTTATTTACAAAGGCGGTAGTCGCAAAGGTTGCTCCCGAAACTATATCGTAGGAGGTATCGTTCGAAGCGACCGCGATTTCGTGCTTTTCGTTAAGAGTGGTTATTCTTGAGGCGGAATCGCGATCGTAAATTATGTTTAGGGATACCCCCAGACGCGACTTTACCATTTCATTTCTTTTGAATACCGCGGTGGAAATATTGTTTGATACGGTATTGTCAACGTAAAATTCGTCTGCCACGGTATCCTTTGCGGAGCAGAGAATACTAACCGTTGCGTTTTCGTAATTCAGCTCGGGTAGGTCGTCGACAAACGGGTCATCGGTAGGCAGCGCCGAGGGCGCGTCGGGAGACGTGTCGTCAGGGAGGTCGTCTGTGCTTCTGCAAGCGCAGACGGCGCACAAAAGCAAGCATAAAGTGAGTAACGAAGCTATTAATTTAAGTGTTAATTTCATAGTTTCCTCCTTAATTAATGCGAAGTTATCCTAAATATTTCAATTCTAAAGTAGCTATTGATTCGACGTCTATCTCTGCCGTAGCCTGCTCCGCTTTTACCTCGTATTCACGTCCGTCGGGCGTTGCCCATCTTCCTGCTCGAAGTCCGAAAACAAGACATTTTTTCGTGTCGGCGGGGATATTTATTGAGAAATCGTCCGTGATATATTCGCCGTCCCTCGAGAAAATGACGGCGTGAGATAGTATCGCCGCGCCAACGGTGGCCTTTCCCGCAAGCTCCTTTGCCTCGTGATAAGGCTGAAGGATGTTAGTGTCAAATCCAAGGTACGGTGAGCAATCCGTGTGAGGACCGACGTACATTACAGTGATAAAGATATTTTCCTTTGCGGGACTCTTGGGGGAGATCTCAAGTCGTCCAAGTCCGCTTTCGGTGTTGTAAACGCTGTTCAGTCCCTCAACTCTTTCGGGGAAGAAGCAGGATACCTGCTCGCCGTTTACCAAAAACTCCTTGTCCCTGCCGCCGACAAAGGTATGCTCGACCTCGCTTCCGAGAGATTGAATATAAAGTCTGCTCATAAGGTTGCTGACAACAGAGCAGGGCTTGCCGTTTGCGGTTGTAATAAGGGGCGTGTTTTGCGTGTGGAAGAGAAGTGTCTTTTTATAGCTCTCGTCAACTGACGTTATCCTGTCAAAAATGATAAACGCCATCGGATTTACCTTGTTGCCCGTCATAAACGACACCATATGCCTCTTGACCTCACTGACTGTCTCGGTGTCGTAAGCGCGAGTTATGTCGCCCGCAATATAGGAATAGTGATATTCCTCCTTGCCGCCCTCATCAGTCGTCGTTTTATAGCTGCCGTACAGGAGCTTTGCGCGGTTGTAGTTGGGGGAGGAGAACCAATCCTCAAGGTTGTGTATAGCGCCGCGCACACATTCTTTGTCTATGCGCTGACCGCCCGAATATATCCACTTGCCGTTGTTCGGCATATTGGGGTTGTATACGAGAATGCTGTTGTGCGCTATGGTCTGCTTGTAGTAGCCGTAGTCGTGGGGGCTTGCGTAATTCGAGTAGCAGCCCGAGCTTGAAATGAGCATACCTTTATGATATATTTGGAAATCTCCGCAGTCTCTGTGCTCGTGATTTGCCGCGCTTGACGTACCGATATTCATATATACCATACCCGCGTTCTTGTCGTTATGGGCAGTCCTTGCGAGTATCTTTCCCGATGGATCGCCGTAGAATGAAACGAGTGGCAGGTCGGACAGCGGACGCGCCTCGACACTCGAGTCGTTAAACATCAAAATGTCCACGGTGTTCATTCCGTGAAGCCAGAATATTGAGAAATCATCGGTTTCTTTTGCCGCAAAGCCCTTGAGGATTCCGTCCTTGTAAAGTCCCGCGCTCATAAGAGCCGAGGGGATCATATGGCAAAATCTTCTGCCCTGGAAAAAGTCGTCGCCTATTCTCAGCGTCTCTCCGTCGGGGCGAATGGTCTTTAGGAGCGAGCGACATACATCACGCATCTTGTCGGTGAAAAGATGCTTTTTATTGTCGTACATATATGAGTACCAGCATTCAGCCCGCAAAAGACACATCATTTTTGAAGAGCCGTAGGCAACGCCCTGGTCGTGAAAGCCTGAACGGAGCATATGGTCCTGCGCTGGAACGATGATGTTGAATAACAGGTCAGCTACAACGTTGTAATATTCGGGGTACTCGTCGTATATGGCGATGGAAAGAGCGTACCAGCCGTCAAGGAAGAGTGTGCCTGACTGATGTCCCGACAGCCCTCCCGTTCTGTCTGGCGGATATTTGGGGAACTCAGTGCGCGATACGCATTTGGTCGTCGCCGCGCCCACGAGCTGACGTCTGTCACGGTCGGTAAGCAGAGGGTAGCACCAGTCGTAAACACAGCCAATGACGCGCATAAGCTCTATCACGGTGATGTGTACGTTATATTTATAATGGACGCGCACGTCGCAGCCGAACGCCCTGTCTATATCCTTTTCAAAGGTGGTAAGATAATTTTTGAGAGCGTAGATCGCCTCGTAGCCGTAGCTCTCGTCACCCGTCGCCGCGTAACGGAACGCCTTTGACAAAATGATGGTGTGTATCTCGCAGTTGACGACACGCGCGTTGTTGGAGAGGTCGTGATTTTCAAAGTCACGCATAACCCCGTCGCAGTCAATATCCGAGAGGCGTATCATCTCGGCGTAGGCGTACTTGTTGTCACCCTTCTCAACGTCTTTCAATATATCGGGCAGACGCTCTTTCGTAAAGCCAAGTCGCGGGTGCTTACCCGCGGGAGGGGTCTCACGGGGCATCTGCTCGGGCTCGGGGGAGTATATCGGTTCACCAAAATCCGCGTCCTCAAAGCTTGCGATAAGTCTTTTTAATTCTTCAACACTTTTTTTCATTAGTTCCTCCGTTGACAGTGTATCTATATATCAATTATAAATCATAGGAAAGGTGTTTTCAAGCCACAAGTCGCTCTAATTGTGTAATAAAACGCTCATTCGCAAAAAATAATCGTATGAGTTGAGCGAAGCGTGACTTGACAATGATAGGATTTTGACTTATAATTTATACAAATTTAGATACGAGGGAGAGGACGATGACGCTTACGGAAATAAGACAGCGGCTATCGGAAGCGGCAGCCGCGAGGGATTCTGACATTCGGGAGATCGGAGAATACGTTTTGCGCAATCCTGAGCTTGGATATAAAGAGCAAATGACCTCAGCGTACGTAAGAGAGCAATTTGACAGGCTTGGACTTGAATATGAGTATCCGTTGGCGCTCACGGGAGCGCGCGCCACGATGCGTGGCAGAGCTTCCGAGGCGAATGTTTGCGTTATGGGTGAGATGGACGCCATAAAATGCCCATCGCATCCGCGCGCGGACAAGGACGGAGTCGCGCACGCCTGCGGTCATCACGCGCAGATCGCGGCAATGCTCGGCGCGGCGATACTGCTAAAGGATAGCAAAGTTATGCGGGAGCTTGACGGCGATGTGACATTTTTTGCCGTTCCTGCCGAGGAGTTTATTGATTTAGACTACAGAAAAGAGCTCAAAGACCAAAATAAGATATATGCCTTTGGCGGGAAGCAGCAGCTGATTGCCGAGGGAGCGTTTGATGATATAGATATGGCGATGATGATACACGCCGCGCCCGAGGATGAAAAAGAGGGGATAAGAGCGTATATCAACGGACACAATTTAGGCTTTGTCGCCAAGAAGATCACGTTTTTCGGCAAGGCGGCTCACGGAAGCACGCCGTATGACGGAACCAACGCTCTCAACGCGGCGGCGCTTGCTATCCTTGGTATTCACTCAAACAGAGAGACCTTTCGTGATGAGGATAAGATACGTATACACCCGATAATAACAAAGGGTGGGGACGTGGTGAACTCCGTGCCCGATGAGGTGTGCATAGATACGTATGTGCGAGGAGCTACGCTTGAGGCAATAGAAAAAGGCTGCGCCGCTGTTGAAAGAACGGTAAACGGCGCGGCGCAAATGATAGGCGCGCGGGCAAGTATTGACAGCGTTTCGGGATATTTGCCTCTTGTTGAGGATAAGACGCTTAGCAGTGTGTTCGCTCATTCCGTGTCGTATGCTATGGGAGAAGACGCGCTCGTTGAGGGACAGGAGATAGTAGGCTCGACCGACGTTGGAGACCTGAGCCATATCATACCCGTTATACAGCCGTCGGTCGGCGGATTTGAAGGAAAGCTTCACTCAGCCGAGCTGCGTGTCAGCGACCAAAGCACGTATACCTTGCATTCGCTGCTTTTGGCGTTGACTGTTGCCGAGCTTTTATACGATAACGCTCAAGCGGCAAAAAATATAAAGAAGGAATTTACTCCTAAAATGACAAAGCGGGAGTATATGGAATATTTGAGAGGTAAATGATTATGTGGACAGAAGAAAAATTAAATGCGCTGCTGACAACGCCGTCTGATGCCTTGATAGAGGACATAAAGAAAATAAAGGGCGATATTATGGTGCTTGGAGCGGGCGGCAAAATGGGGCCTACGCTATGTGTGCTCGCTAAAAACGCGTGTGTCGCGGCGGGAATAGAAAAAAAGATATACGCCGTCTCACGCGGCAGTGACCCTATCGCGAATCAGCTTTTGTTGGATAGCGGAATAGAAGTCATAGCAATGGATCTGCTTGACAAGGAAAAGCTTTATTCCTTGCCTGACGTGGAGAACGTCATATATATGGCAGGCAAAAAGTTCGGAACTGACGGAAACGAGTGGCAGACGTGGGCGATGAACTCGGTCCTTCCCGCGTTTGTGGGAGACAAATTCAAAAACTCCAATATAGTTGTGTTTTCCTCGGGAAATATCTATCCTATAGTTCCGCTGTCAAGTGGCGGTTGCACCGAGAAGGATGCTGTCGGTCCTAACGGAGAATACGCTATGAGCTGTCTCGCAAGAGAACGCTCCTTTGAATTTGCCGCTAATACTTACGGTACAAAGGTATTTATTTATCGCCTCAATTTTGCGGTGGATCTGCGGTATGGTGTTTTGTTTGACGTAGCCGATAAAATAATGAAGGGTCAAAAGATCAGCCTCGCTACCCCCTGCTTCAACTTCATATGGCAGGGAAGTGCGAATGAGATAGCGATTCGCGGTCTGTTGCACGCAAGCGCTCCCGCCTGCGTAATGAACGTGACCGGACCTGAGACGGTATCTATACGCAAGGCGGCAATAAAGCTCGGGGAATATCTTGGCAAAGAGCCTGAATTTGAGGGTAACGTCGGTAACGATGCATATCTCAACGACGCTTCATTGGCTATGGAGACCTTTGGTTATCCCTCGGTCAGCGCCGAGACACTGATACGCTGGCAGGCTGAATATATCCTTGACGGCGGAAGAACTTTTGATAAACCCACGCATTTTGAAGAGCGTAAGGGAAAGTATTGATGAGGTGAGAATATGACGAGACACGAAATGGCTCTAAAAAAATTACGAGAGGGCACGGTCATACCCGCAACGCCTTTAGTGCTGACAGATGAGCGCACGCTTGACGAGAGCGGACTTCGCCTGATGATGAACTATTATCTGCATAGCGGAGTCGGCGGTATCGCAACGGCAGTTCACACCACGCAGTTTGAGATACGCAAGCCCGAGATAGCTCTGTTTGAGCCTGTGCTCAGCATAGTTTCCAATGAGGTCGACAAATACGAAAAGCGAACGGGTGATGTCATCGTTAAGGTGGCTGGAGTTTGCGGAGTGACCGAGCAAGCCGTGGCGGAAGCCGAGCTTGCTAAAAAATACGGATACGACGCAGTACTGCTAAGTCCGGGTGGCTTGAATCATTTGAGCGAGGACGAGATGGTTGCGCGTACAGCGGCGGTAGCCTCAGTCATGCCCGTGATAGGCTTTTATCTCCAAAGCGCGGTAGGTGGGCGTGTGTTCTCGTATAACTATTGGGAGCGCGTATGCGCGATACCGAATGTCGTGGCTATAAAGTGCGCTTCCTTTAACAGATATACTACGCTTGACGTCGTGCGCGCCGCCGCTATGTCTAATAGAAGTGACGAAATAACTCTTTATACGGGTAATGATGACAATATCGTAATAGACCTGTTGACGAAATACAAATTCGATAAAAACGGTACGACGGTGGAAAAGTGCTTTGAGGGAGGTCTGCTCGGACATTGGTCGGTGTGGACGGCAAAGGTGGTAGAGCTGTTCCGAAATATTAAAAGCGAGAAGCAAAAGGATACTGTTTCGGCGGAAATGCTCAGCCTTGCCGCTGCCGTTACCGACGCGAACAGCGCGTTCTTTGACACCGCGCACGGCTTTAAGGGCTGTATCGCGGGACTGCACGAGGTGCTCAGACGTCAGGGACTTATGAAGAATATTTTGTGTCTTGACCCTAACGAGACTTTGTCCGATGGACAGGCAGAACAGATAGACCGCGTATATACAGCGTACCCAGAGCTGAACGACGATGCTTTTGTGGCAGCCAATATCGACGCTTGGAAAAAGAGAGTAAAAGAATGAAGGAGAACGGTAGAATGAAAAAGGTAGTTTTGCTGGGCGATTCCATCAGAATGTGTTACGATAAATACGTCAAAGGTCAGCTTGAGGGCGTGGCGGAGGTATACTACCCGAGCGACAACTGTCGCTTCGCGGCAAATCTGTTGCGCTTTGCCCACGATTACAAGAAAAAGGGCGGCTGGCCCGATGATGTTGACGTTGTGCACTGGAACGCGGGACTGTGGGACGTGATGGAGCTTTACGGCGACGAGCCTATCAGTACGCTCGAATACTATTCCTCGGTCATACCGAGAATAGACAAAAGACTTCGTATGCTTTATCCTAACGCAAAGATAGTGTTCGCCACCTCAACGGCGGTGCGCGAAGACGAATATCCCCCTCACGCCGTTCGCCGTAACTCCACCATTCGCAAATATAATAAGGCGGCGATAGAGGCTCTTGCCGACACCGATACCGTAATAAACGACCTTTACGCCATAACCGAGAATATCTCGCGCGAGTACTACTCGGATATGTCACATTTTATAACAGAGAAGGGCGCGGCGCTTCTCGGAGATAAGGTAATATCCGTCGTCTGTGAGCAGATGGGAGTTGCGCTTGAGAATACCAAAAATGATAACGTGGAGTTTGAAAACTACTCCGCGGATAAGATAGGATATTAAGATAAAATGCGCGATGCGGAAAAAGAGAACAGATCCTATTCAATAACAGGAGAATATCAGTATGAAAAAAGTAGTTTTGCTTGGTGACTCTATAAGAATGAATTATTGTAAGTACGTAAAGAATAAGCTTGAGGGAGTGGCAGAGGTGTATTATCCCGATGATAATTGCCGCTTTGCCCAGAATCTTTTGCGCTTCGCGCACGATTACAAGAAAAAGGGCGGCTGGCCCGACGACGTTGACGTTGTGCACTGGAACGCGGGGCTGTGGGACGTGATGGAGCTTTACGGCGACGAGCCTATCAGTACGCTTGAATACTATTCCTCAGTCATACCGAGAATAGACAAAAGACTGCGTATGCTTTATCCCAAGGCAAAGATAGTTTTTGCCACCTCGACATCAGTATGTGAAGAGGAATATCCTCCGTATGCTGTTCGCCGCAACAGTACCATTCGCAAATATAACGCGGCAGCTATAGAGGCGCTTGCGGATACCGATACCGTTATAAACGACCTCTATGCGATAACCGAAAATATCCCGAGAGAGTATCATTCTGATATGACGCATTACAAAACGGAGAAGGGCGCGGCACTGCTTGGAGATAAGGTAATATCCATCGTCTGTGAGCAGATGGGCGTGACACTTGACGGCACGGACTCTGACAAGGTAGAGTTTGAGAACTATTCGGCGGAGAAGATAGGATATTGATATGAATAGTGAAGCACAAACGGTAAAGGGGATGCACTCACTTACCGAGCTTTATAAAATAGGAAGAGGTCCTTCAAGCTCACACACGATGGGACCCGAACGGGCGTGCAAAATATTTATGGAGCAGTATCCGAAGGTCGATAGACTCAAGGTGATACTGTACGGCTCTCTTGCCAAAACGGGCAAGGGACACGGAACGGATAGCGTTATAAAGAAGACGGTCGCGCCCCTTGACTGTGAAATCATTTTTGATACCAGCCTAACAGATATCCCACATCCAAACACTATGGATATATTGGGCTTTAAGGACGATGTTGAAATAGCAAGAATAAGAACGATGAGCATCGGCGGCGGAAGCATCACCTTTGATGAGCAAAGCTTTCCTGAGCCTCCTTGTGTGTATACAAAATGCACTTTTAGCGATATCGCCAATTACTGTAAGCGGCATTCTCTCCGCCTGTGGGAATACGCGGAGCAACAGGAAGAAGAAACGTTTTGGGCGTATATGGAGCATGTGTGGAGCTCGATGAAGCTTGCTATCCGACGAGGCTTAGCGGACGAGGGGATTTTGCCGGGAGGACTTGAGGTCAAGAAAAAGGCAAGGACATTATATCTTAGCGAGCACATGGACGAAAGTCCCCAAACACGGGAAAACAGAATGATATGCGCCTTTGCCTTTGCCGTAAGTGAGCAGAATGCCTCAGGGGAAACTATAGTAACCGCTCCTACCTGCGGCGCGTCAGGCGTATTGCCTGCTGTTCTGTATTACTACCAACAAAAAAACGGTTACAGTGACCGTCAAATTTTGCAGGCGCTGGTTACCGCGGGAATTATAGGAAATATCATAAAGACTAATGCTTCTATATCGGGCGCTGAGTGCGGCTGTCAGGCAGAGATCGGAAGTGCCTGCGCTATGGCGGCAGCGGCGCTTGGGGAGCTGTTCTCCTTCGATATAGATAAGATAGAGTATGCTGCCGAGATAGCAATAGAGCATCATCTGGGGCTGACCTGCGACCCTATATGCGGTCTTGTGCAGATCCCCTGTATAGAGCGAAATGCCGTTGCGGCAATGAGAGCCATAAACGCGGTAAGCCTCGCGGGCTTTCTCTGGGATTCCCGAAAAATATCCTTCGATAACGTTGTGAAGATAATGAAGCAAACGGGAAGAGACTTGTCAGCGCCGTACAGGGAGACCTCTGAGGGAGGACTCGCAAGACTCGACCTGAAGGACGAACAAGCAGGAAAACGAGGTGCAGTATGATGAAAAAGCTGTTGTTGCTCAAGGAGCTTACCGTAGATGTAGCCTACGCGATCCTGTCCGGCTTTATCGTCGGAACGGCATTTCACTTTTTTCAGAACTCAAACAACTTCGCACCCGGAGGCGTGGGAGGACTTGCCACCATAACTCATTATATTCTGACCGGAAGGGTCAGCTGGTCGCTTCTTATGATAGCCTTTAATATTCCGCTGTTTGTGCTCGTAAGTGTTTTTATAAACAAAAAGCTGGGAATTATGCTCAGCCTGTATATGTGCGTCCAATCCTTTATGCCGCAATTCTGGAATTTGTTCGGCGCGAGAGCCTATTGCCTCGAAAACAACGCGGATGATTTTAATATCGTATTCGCGTGCATCGCGACGGGAGTCATATCAGGCATAGGATTTTCTATGATGCTGAGGCACTTCGGTGCAAGTGGAGGCACATATGCAATATCCGCGCTTGTAAAAAACGCGAAACCGGAAATAAACGTGGCATACGTTTCTTTTATAATGGATACATCCGTAGTCATTATTGCTTTTTTTGTCTACGGAATGAAAATAACCCCCGTCATATGCACTCTTCTCAATCTTTTTATAGCTAACGTTATAGTCGATCGCGTGCTGAGCGGCGTAAAGGATGGCTACAAATTTGAGATAATTACCTCAGAGCCGGCAAGATTGAGCGAGGAGCTGCTTTCGCGGCTGAAGCATGGAGTGACCGAGATAAGGGTACACGGCGCGTATTCCGACAGTGATAAATATATGATAATATGTATAATCAACAAGCGTCAGATAGGCGAGATGATGAAAATAATAAAAAGATACCCCGATACCTTCGCAAGCTTTGCAAGGGTAAACGAGGTGTTCGGAAACTTCAAAAGAAACGCGTAGTGGCTATAGCTTAAGAAAGGAAATATGAGTAAATGTTAAATTCACCGTATCTACCTGCAAAAATACTTCCGACACAGCCGCACCCTCGCCTTATGCTGAGGAATGAGGATATACCCCGAATAAAAAGAAATATTGCCGACTCGTGGTACTCGGACGCACCGAGACTTTTTCACGAGCTTTGTGCCAACGATATTTTCGTGGCTAATAAGTGAGGGGTATTATGAGGACACAAAAACAATATGTCAGGAGGTATATTATTGCATAATAAAAGAGACATTCCCGGAGAGTGCTTTCCGAAGAGGCTCTTGAGGATATTGCGAAAGAGGTTCTTGACGGTCTTTTCGAAAAAGCACAAAGCAGAAATATCACCGCAAGTATCGTAGGCTCTGCAAAGCTTACCGCCGATCAAACAATGATTTTTGAGCTTGTTGAAAATCTTGTTTCCAACGCCATCAAATACACCAAGGACGGTGGCTCGATCTTGCCATAGTTAAGTATATCTGTGCTGTTTCGGGCGCGGAGCTTTCAATTGAAAGCGGCTTTGGCATCGGTACGACCGTAACCGTTGTGTTTGTTAAATGACAAATACGGGGATTGGTCATAGATGGAGATTTTACAGATTCGATTCTCGTTAAGTAAGATCCTCCAATAAAAAAGACACTCACAGGAGTGTCTTTTTTATTGGATCAAGCTTAAAACAAGAACCTATTTAATTCCACATCCAAGCCATATACGTGATTTGGAGCAAGGATTAACGAAGTAAAGCAAGGTTAATACCTTGTTTTTGTTTTAGCGCCGCCGACTTGCTTAGGCAAAGCGCATGAACGGTCGCAAGGAGTAATACCGTCGCTTATCTGTATGATCATTTGATAAAAATATCATTCCATTCCTGCGGTTTTGTTCCTTCCTCGGAAAGAGATTTATATGCTCTGAAGTTTCTGCTTTTGTGCAGATATTCCCGAAGATTTTCACCGACTATATTCTTGTTTACCGCGGTGTTGGTTATAACCGCGCGCCCTTATTACCGAGAGAGGCGGCTACCTCGGGGAAATAGTTGTCAAAGCATATCATTATTCCAACCTTGCCTATATCAAGATCGAACACGGGGATTTCACGGCGAAGCTATTTCACTTGCGCGTAAGGGCAAACATAACAGAAAAACGACAAATTTCTGTCGAAATTTGTCGTTTTTCTGTGATACCACTACAAAATAGATCCATACAAAGCTATCGTACAAAAACAGTCCATAGTTTTTACCGTGAGGATAGACTTATCCCTTGGCGATGATGGGCGCAAAAAGTTATCCGAGGTCTATCGTGCTATTGCGCCATGCTTGCAAACGAGGCTATGTAATCGTCATTTGCAGAGATTTTCAAGCTCATTCTTAGTAAATGTTTTGTATCTATTGCCTGAATACATAGAACTTGTTGTATCAGGGATTTTCTTGATCAACGTTTCGAGATCAACGCTTTCGGGCAATTTCAAAATTTCGCCTTTTTCGTTTTCAGTTTTGTAAGCACAGAAGATAAACTGACGGTTTTCCCAATCAATATAAAATGAATCTGTAACCGACACAGGATCTACATCTAAATAGCACTCTTGGTCATCAATAAAATTCTCATATATAAACTCAAACAGAGCATCTTCTCCGATTTTGACAACACGAACTTCATCTTCCTTCAGTAGTGGTATTTCCTTCTTTTTCATTTCGCATTCTCCTTTGCCGTGTTGATGGAGGCGATA
>JAZSNX010000212.1:0-2462 GCA_045536665.1 Eubacteriales bacterium | reverse complement strand
TGGCTACGATCCGACTTTAGACGGAGTATACCCCGTGTCGGCTATGAGAGCGTCCGTGTCGGCACACAGGTACATCACCTGTCCCTCTGCGTAAGGGATATCGCCAAGTCCGAGATTTGCGTTTGGAGCTATCTTGTCTCTCATTATCTCAATATATTTGCGAAGCTGTCTTGTCTTTCCGCTTCCGAGACAATATATCGCGCCGTCCTTACCTTTATCCGCAAGCTCGACCATCGCCCTCGCGGCGTCTCCGCTATACATATAGTCCCAGACCTGCTCACCCGCCGTGAATGAGGTCTGCTCGCCGTCAAGAAGCTTGCGAATAGTTGAGGTTATCAGCGAGTTTTCTCCGTCAAAAGGTCCGTAAACGCTTAGTATCCTTATCCAGATATGGCGGATACCGTTGTCTTTACACATCACTCTGCTCATTTGTCCCGCGCAAAGCTTTGCCATTCCGTAGCCGTTCTCGGGAAACGCTGGAACAGACGCGTTGAGCTTTCCGCTGACTCTTCCGTACTCCGCCTGAGAGCCCGCTCCCATAAAAACTGTACAGCCAAGCCTTTTCGCAAGGGAGACGGCGTCCATGGTGTGCTTGATGTTTCTCGTTTGAAGTTGCATATCATTTCTTGCCGCGCCCGTCGTTCCCTCCCAAGCAAGGTGGAAAAACATATCGTATTTTTCTTCGCCAAGGTCAAGCTCGCGCATCTTATCCAAAGGACAGTCTATCTTACGCACAAGCTCGTGCTCAGGTATGCGTCCGCTTCTCGCCGACGCCGCTCTTGTGAGAACGAGCACCTCGACGTTGCGACCTATAAGCTCGTTTATCAGCGCCATACCAACTGCGCCCGTCGCGCCTGTTACTACTGCTCTCATTTGCCTCTTCCTTTCAAAAAGTCCTTAACACGCAGAAACAGCGACGAATATTCGACGCTGGTTCTGCAAAAAATTATTCGTTTATCCAGGAGCTTGCGCTAACAAACTCCGCAATCTGCTTATCCATACAATCAGCAACACTCTTGCCGTCACGCATAGTCTTTGACCACTCGACAGTCGCTCCTATAGCTCCGTCAAGATTCCATACGGGCTTCCAACCAAATACGGTCTTGAGCTTAGAGCAGTCGAGCTTGAGGAAGTTAGCCTCGTGAGGCCCGCCGTCGTAGCGGTTTATCCACTTCATTCCCTCGCCCCACTTGTTGCAGAACAGGTCAACGAGCGCTCCCGTTTGGAAGCAATCGCAATCGTCAGGACCTACGTTGTAATATCCCGCGTATTTTCCGTCCTCATACTGCATCTGCGCGATCATAAGATACGCGCAAACAGGCTCGAGAACGTGCTGATAAGGACGCGTGGAGTGAGGATTTCTCACCACGATATCTCTCTTATCAAACGCCGCTCTTACACAGTCGGGAATAATTCTGTCGTTAGCGAAATCACCGCCGCCGATAACGTTACCCGCGCGAGCCGTGGATATCGCTACCTTACCGTCGGCAAAGAAGGAATCCTTATAGCTGTGAGTTACGAGCTCGGAGCATGATTTTGAGTTGGAGTACGGATCAAAGCCGTCAAGCGGCTCGTTCTCTCGGTATCCCCATTCCCACTCGTTATTCTTATAAACCTTATCGGTCGTAACGTTAAGGAATGACTTGACACAGCTTGAAAGTCTTACACATTCAAGTATGTTCACCGTGCCCATAACGTTAGTCTCATAGGTATATCTCGGAAGCTTGTAGCTATCTCTTACGATAGGCTGAGCGGCAAGATGAAGAACTATCTCGGGCTGAGCCTCGTCAAAGCAAGCCTTGAGCGCGTCAAGGTCTCTGATATCTCCGATAACTGAGTTCATACCGTCCGCAATATTCGCCATATCGAACAAAGCAGGCTCGGTAGGGGGAGTGAGCGAATAGCCTGTGACTATCGCTCCCGCGTTCTTAAGCACCTTGCACATCCACGAGCCCTTAAAGCCCGTATGACCTGTTACAAGCACTCTTTTTCCTTTATAAAAGCTAAGATCCAACATTAGTCTTCCCACTTCTTCCACGGAGCTTCTCCGCTTAACCAGATTTTTTCAAGATCGTCTCTGTCCTTCTGCATATCCATGCACTGCCAGAAGCCGTCATGCTTAAACGCCATAAGCTCACCGTCCTTAGAAAGGTTCTCAAGAGGAGCTTTTTCAAATACGGTGCAATCACCCTCAATATAGTCGATGACCTTAGGATCAAGAACCATAAATCCGCCGTTTATCGGGTTGCCGTCGGAATCTCTCTTTTCTCTGAAGGAGGAGACCTGATTATCCTTACCCATCTTGATAACGCCGAAGCGCTGTCCCGCGTTTACAACGGTCATTGTTGCGAGCTTACCGTGAGACTTATGGAAATCAACGAGCTCCGCGATATTAACGTCGGAAACACCGTCACCGTAAAGTCGGATCGTAGCCATGTCGTTCTGTGAGCCAAGGGGGTGAT
>JAZSNX010000074.1:0-5238 GCA_045536665.1 Eubacteriales bacterium | reverse complement strand
CTTAAGAGCACGTCACCTTCGGCAAGATTGGTAAGAAGCGCCGCAAGGTCACCTTGTTTTTTAATAGTTGGACCTGAGGTTATTCTTATATTTACACCCATTTCTGCGGCGATGATATTAGAGAGAGTGGTCTTACCAAGTCCAGGAGGGCCATAAAGCAGTACGTGGTCGAGATTTTCTCCTCGTATTTTTGCGGCTTCAATATATATCTTGAGATTATCCTTCGCCTTCTCCTGACCAATATATTCATCAAGTGTTTTCGGGCGAAGAGAGTTTTCGGCGTCGCCGTCGTCCTTGATAGCGGACGTTGTCATTATTCGGTTTTCAAAATCAAAATCATCGGAAAAGTCCATTTCAAAGCACTCCTTTCGTTATTTATTTCATAAGCTTCTTGAGTGCTATACGAATAATATCGTCAAGCTCAAGAGAGGTGGTATCAATAGATTTAAGCACAGAAAGCGCCTCGTTTCTTGAATAACCAAGCACAGTAAGAGCATCCTGAGCATCGCTGAGCTTACTTGAGGTGACAGTGCTCTCCACTGCCAAAGTCGTTTGTTCATCTCCGTCATCAAATACCTGTCCCTTAAGCTTATCCTTTAGCTCAAGAATGATCCTTGCGGCGGTCTTCGGACCGATACCGTTTGCTTGAGAAATAGATTTTTTATCCTCAGTGCATACGGCTATAGCAAGCTTTGTAGGGGTCAAATGAGAGAGGATAGCGATAGCCGCCTTTGGACCTACTCCCGAAACCGTAATAAGCATTTTAAAGGCTGAGAGCTCTTCTTCCGAGATAAAGCCGAACAGCTCCACTCCGTCCTCTCTGACCGCCATATAGCTGTAAAGCTTGACCGTAGGTGGTTCACTTACAGTCAGATGCGGCGGCATCTGAGAGTGAGTATTGTGTGTTATCGTCATTTTGTAGCCAACGCCTCCAGCATCAATTACCGCATACGTCGGGTCGAGAAAGGCAAGCTTTCCGGATATATAATAAAACATTTTATCCTCCTCGGATTTATTTGTTTTGGTCGTCATTGAACGCTTCGAGCGACCAATATAAGTCTTTTTCGTTTTGCTCACGCGTGTTCCTGCGCTTGTCTAATACGCAAACTGCGGCAAAAGCGCCGATAGAAAGTAAAGAAACGGTAATTCCTATCCAATAAACAGTAGGAGCGTATCTGAGCTCCACCGTGTGCTGCCCCGCTGCTTCAATGTCAAACGCAATAAGCGCGTCAAGCGTCCGGTAATAATCAGTTTTGTTTCCGTCAATGTAGAGCTTCCAGCCACGGTCATAGGGTATAGTTACAAGAACAGTCGTGGGATCACTCGTCGTGATGCTACCCGTTATATTATTATCAGTGCTGCTGTCATCCGTAATAAGCTGAGGGTTAGATTGAAGCTTTGAAAAGGTATCCTCGTAAACATCACGGTCAAGATACCATATATAGTCGCAACCGTTGATTATAGAAAGGGGATCGTCCTTAAGTGTTATTTTTACAGTTACCTTATCGTCCTTATTGAAATGTCCAAGCAAAACGATATGCGTGCTGTCAGCGCCGAGATACGAACC
This sequence comes from Eubacteriales bacterium, assembly GCA_045536665.1. Lineage (GTDB taxonomy): Bacteria > Bacillota > Clostridia > Oscillospirales > CAG-272 > HGM12713. Next base: position 3,671 of record JAZSNX010000074.1, on the reverse strand, counting down.
AAGAGCTATTCCGTTTACTGATATTATACACTCGGTAGGCTCATCGGACGGAGTAAAGAAATAATACTCAGCAGCTTCAGCCGCAACGAAAGAATAGCTGACAGTTCCAAGCTTATCATTAAACGCCGCCGCATATACATTGTGCGTCGTATTGGTATCAATTATCGTCCCCTCGCTACTTACCTTATAGTTACTTATAGGCTTGTAAACTGAAATCGTTTCTTCGCTTCCGCACATAGCACTAACAAGAGCGTTTTGCTTTTCGAAATACGTTTGATAATTGTCAAAAGCAAAAGCGTTTACGTCGCTGTCAACTCCATAGGCAATAGACAAGCAATAAGGATTTTGATATATATCGTAGTTACCGACTGAAAATACCTTATCGTAATAGCTGTCAAGCTTTTTTGAATCCTTTGAATCTATAAGATATTTGACACCGAGAAGCGAATCATTTACCGGTGTACCTCCAAGATACTTCGATTTATGAAGAAGGGCGGAATATCCCATATTGGATAGGAACGTGACTTTACTTGCATTGAGAGTCGATGTCGAACCGGAAAGCCCTCTTAGACCAAGAGCCATATTGTCGTTGTGTCGTCTATGAACAAGCTTTTCCGCACGGTAAAATGAGCTGTCTTTCCGTTTCATCTCATTTACTGCTTCTCGAAGGTCTCCGATAACGTCGTAGCTTGAATAAGAGGAGTATATAACGTCGTCGTCAAAGCTCCATGTCAGACAAACGGCATTCGCGAAAAGCTCCACACAGGCGACAGTAGCTATGATAGCGCATAATCCGTTTTTTCTGATGGTGTTTTTTTTATTCCGTGAGAGCAGTATAATAAGCAGAGTTAGCAGTAGAGTTGAGAGTATCGTGATAATGATCGTGGGAACGCCTATTTTTCCGTCGCTCAGTATATACGTCTCAAAATCAAGAGCGGAGCAGATGAGTGCGTAGGTTATAACAACAAGCGCCGTCGCGACCACGCATCCGACATTTTGCCTTTTCAGGTTGCCCAAGCCTCGGTATCCCAGCACTAAAAGGAAAAAACAAAGCATAAAGCTATATCTCGCATTCAGCCAATTAGGATATTGCATACCGTGCCATATAAGATCAAGCGGACAAAAGTAAAAGCTGAACAAAAGAATTGCTATAAGAGACAGGGAAGCAAGCTTTTCACGAATATGCACCGAGCGAGCGATAAAGAACAGCGGAATACAAAGAAGAGTAAGCAGGCCGCAATAAACAAAGGGAAGTCCTTGTGGACGAACGGTATCGTAAGCGGCAGGCAAAAGCTTGGTGAAAACCTCGTGAAATTCAAAATTTGTGAATAACCCCCATTTGGGATCAGAGAACGTGGTCTTACCGAAGGTAAGTGAATAATACGCGGCAAGCAACACAAAAGAAGATATAGCAGCCGCAAGCAGGGAACAACAAACAAATCTAACGCACGACTTAAGTAAATGCCGTGTCTCTTTTGTTGGATCTATCGTATCTTTTGTCGATGAAACATAATAATAGATAAAATACAGCGATATGAAAATACAAGCCATGTAGCCAATGTAATAATTGCTCATCATCGTCATACTGAGCGCTATTACGTAGAGCTTAAATTTCCTCAGGGTGATAAGACATTCGGTGGCGTATACAAGTATCGGCAACCAGAACATAGCGTCTAACCACATGGTATTGCTTTGGTAGACAACCGCATACGCGCAAAGCGCGTACATAGCGGAAAAAGCGATTATCGCATATTTATTGGGGGTTTTTGAACGCTTGTGTAAGTAAAAAGCGAACGACGCGCCGCATAGTCCTGTTTTTATAAGGAGTATTGTGAATATAGACTCAAGAATAGCCTCTTGGGGAAAAAGAGCAACTATGTATGAAAGTGGGCTTGCGAGATAGTATGTGTAAATTCCTAAGAATTCACCACCAAGCGCTCTTGAAAAGGAATAAATAAAGCTGCTCTCACCGTATATTGCGCTTCTCAATGCCTCGAAAAAATATACGTACTGCCCGTTCATATCAAGAACGAGTATTGATCCGTCACCAAACGGGCGAATGCCTCTTGCTACGTAGACGAGATACATCAGCACAACAGGTATCAAAAAAGCAAAGAAAAGATACGAATACTCGGAGTGGGATATCTTTTTGAAAAATGTCGCACATTTATTCCAAGCAGATGCTTTAACAAGCTTTTTATCGCTCATAGCTGTTCGCAATCATCAACAAAGCATTTAACCGCCTTTTCAAGCTTTACTCTGTCGATAGTCATATCGCGCGAGCAACCTAGACAGACTATACGCATCTCGCTTCCGACACGTAATATTTTAAAATTTTTAGAGCCACACGGATGAGGCTTTTTGAGTTCAAGCACGTTTCCGACTTCAAATCTTAAAATCTGCATAAAACCACCATAATTAAAATATATAATATTATTTTATCATACTATTATTATTTTGTAAATAAGTATTCAAAATTTTACAAAATGATAAAATCTGTTTGACTTAACGAATGTATTGTGGTATAATAGAGGATGGATTATTATGGAGGTGTATATGGTAATTTTGGGAATTGACCCCGGACTTGCTATTGTCGGTTGGGGGGTCGTTGATTATAGCGGCTCACATTTTAAGGTGCTTGGCTACGGTTCTATCGAAACACCTGCCGGAATGCCAACCGAGGAACGCCTTTGCTTGATATTCGACGCGATAAGAGAGCTCATCGCAAAATACAGACCTGAGCATCTTGCTGTTGAGGAGCTATTCTTTAATACAAATATAACTACGGGTATACGGGTAGCCGAGGCAAGAGGCGTGATCATTATGTGCGCAAAAAAGATGGGAGTAGAAATCTTTGAATACACACCTCTTCAGGTAAAACAATCGGTCGTAGGATACGGACGAGCTGAAAAGAAGCAGGTCATAACAATGGTAACTATGCTTCTCGGACTCGCTAAGCCCCCAAAACCCGACGATACGGCTGACGCGCTCGCGATAGCTATTTGCCACGCTCATTCGGGGCATTCGCGCCTTGCGCGATATTACAATCAGAAATAACACGGAGGAAATATGTGGATAGCAGATAAATGGACGGATTATGAGCTTCTTGACGCCTCTGACGGTGAACGTCTTGAGCGTTGGGGAGGCTTTGTGTTAAGACGTCCCGATCCCCAGATAATATGGAAAGGCTCTGCCGCGCACCCTGCTTGGAAAAAGGCAGATGCCGTATACAAGAGATCATCAAAGGGCGGCGGAGAATGGACAAAAAACAGATTACCCGAGCAATGGACGATATCGTATGGAAGTCTAAAATTCAATCTTAAGCCTATGGGATTTAAGCATACAGGTCTTTTTCCGGAGCAGGCGGCAAACTGGGAATGGTTCTCAGCGCTTATTAAAAACGCCAACAGACCCATCAAGGTATTGAATTTGTTTGCCTATACGGGAGGCGCTACAATTGCGGCAGCTGCCGCTGGCGCGTCGGTCGTTCACGTGGACGCTTCCAAGGGAATGGTCGCGCAGGCTAAGCTCAATGCACAGTCATCGGGATTAGGCGATGCTCATATTCGATATATTGTTGACGACTGTAAAAAGTTTGTTGAAAGAGAGATAAGACGTGGAAATACGTATGACGCTATCATAATGGACCCCCCGTCATACGGCAGAGGTCC
>JAZSNX010000125.1:0-5069 GCA_045536665.1 Eubacteriales bacterium | reverse complement strand
CGAAGCATATCTATCTCTTCGTTTATCATAGCGTCCTTTTCTATATACATATCCTTATTGGGAATATATGTTTCCGGCTGATAATAGTCATAATATGACACAAAATATTCCACAGCGTTTTCAGGAAACAGCTCTCTGAACTCCGAGCATAGCTGTGCGGCAAGCGTCTTGTTGTGAGCAAGCACGAGTGTAGGCTTATTTATTTGCGCTATGACGTTTGCCATAGTAAAGGTTTTTCCAGAGCCCGTAACACCAAGAAGCGTCTGATATCTTTTCCCGCTCTTTATACCTTCAACAAGGCCTTGTATTGCCTCGGGCTGATCTCCGCTTGGCGCATACTCGGAATGCAACTTGAATATCTGCTTATTCACCATAGCTCACTTCCTTTCCAAAAACACTTTCTATAATTATACCACAAAAATATTTATAAATAAAGTATCTGCGATAATATTTTTAAAATATTACCTGTTGACATTCTTTGCATTTAATAGTATAATAATTATAGAACATATGTTCTATTTTGTCAAGAGGTATATTATGAACAGGATAATTATTCATTCCGATCTGAATAACTTTTTTGCCTCCGTTGAGTGTCTTAAGAGACCTTGGCTATGCTCCGCACCCGTTGCCGTTGCGGGAGATATCGAAAAACGGCATGGCGTGATCCTCGCAAAGAACGCAATAGCGGCAAGTTATGGCGTAAAGACGGGAGAGCCCGTATGGTCAGCGCGTGAAAAATGCCCCGATCTTTTGACAGTCCCCGCTCATTATGAGGATTATATAACCATATCGAGAATGGTACGTAGCATATATTCAGAATACAGTGATCGCGTTGAGCCGTTCGGTATTGACGAGTGTTGGCTTGACATATCCAATATCGCATCTTCGTATGAGGACGCTAAACTTATAGCAAACGATATACGGAACGATATAAAGCAAAGGATCGGTATAACGGCGTCTTGCGGTGTGTCATTCAACAAGGTATTCGCAAAGCTTGCGTCAGATATAAAAAAGCCCGACGCAACTACTCTCATAACGCCCGATAGCTATAAGCAGATCGTTTGGCCATTACCTGCTGAGAGTATGCTGTTTGTAGGCAGATCCACAAAGAAGGAACTCGCAAGGCTTAACGTAAGGACTATCGGAGAGCTTGCATGCGCAGACGTCAAAGCTCTTGAGCTGGTGTTCGGTAAAAACGGTATATGCTTATGGAACTACGCAAATGGGCTTGATCTCTCCCCTGTAATTACTACCGACACAAATATACCGGTAAAATCAGTTGGGAACAGCATAACGACCTGCCGTGATATAGTAAGAGATGACGAGATAAAGGTAGTGCTTTACGAGCTTTGTCAAATGGTATCATCTCGTTTGCGTAGATTGAATTTTGTATGTAACACCGTGCAGATATACGTGCGTGACCGTGAGCTTAATTCATATGAGAGACAAAGCAAAATGCCTGTTCCCAGCCGTACAGTTCGCGGACTTTTCAAGGAAGCCTTCGGGCTTTATCAGGCGCATCACGTATCAGGAAAGCCTATTCGTTCGTTGGGAGTGAGAGCAACCAATCTATCGACTGACAGTAGCTGTCAGCTATGCATCGATCAATTTGCGAGCATGGCAGAAAAGCAAGAACATCTCGACAGCGCCGCAGACCATATTCGTGAGCAATTCGGGAGATCGGCAATAACCAGAGGAATTATGCTCAACGAAACCATACTCTCAGGCGTAGATATAAGAGACGAAAAATGCTCGTTTTCAAAAACATAAGACGATGCCTCGTATGAAGCATCGTCTTTTAGTTATTTTATAAGCTCTTTTGCGGCAGCACAAATACTGTCAACGTCCACACCTGCTGAGGTATATATGTCCTCGCCGAATTTTCTATCGGTAACAAAAACATCATCAACAGCAAGTATCCTTGTCTTGATAGCAACATCACCGCGCTTTGCGATCTCGTCACAAATGTTCATTCCCATTCCGCCGCTTCGTATCTCTTCTTCAATGAAAAGCAAGGAGCTTGTGGTATTGGGAAGCAGACGCAGAATATTGTCAAGAGCTTCACTGTATGGCTTGAGTGTCTCAAGCAAAATCACCCCTGCGACTATTCCCTCTTCTCCGAGAGCCCGCTGAGCCAAAAGCGCGTTTTTCGCCATTCTACCGTGGGAGACGATAGCAACCGAAACAGTGTCCTGCTTGCTAAAGTTAGACACAGCGCTCGGCACAACTCTCTTGTCACCCGAGTAAAATTCGGATACTACCTCATCACACTCACAACCGTTCGGGTATCTTATCGCGCAAGGCATATTGCGCTCCAGCGCATCTTTTATACAGACCTCAAGCATATCAAGCGTTACGGGAGTATATATTCTTAAATTGGGGATTTCCGACAAGAACGCAACGTCAAACATACCGTGGTGCGTAGCGCCGTCACCCGCGTTAAGTCCCGCCCTGTCAACGCACATAATAACGGGAAGCTTTTGCAGGGCAATATCGTGGATTATGTTGTCAAAGCCACGTTGTAGGAAGGTCGAATATATCGCCACGAACGGACGCATACCGTTAGCCGCAAGTCCCGCGGCAAAGGTGAGCGCATGCTCCTCGGCAATACCAACATCAAAAAATCTCTTGGGGAATCTGTCCTTGAATTCGCAAAGACCCGTTCCGTCACACATAGCGGCGGTCACGGCACAAATGCTGTCATTTTGCTCTGCTATATCGGAAATAATGTGCCCCATAGCCTTTGAAAAGCTTATCTTTTCAGTTCCCGAAAAAGCGTTCGGCGACATACCGTGATAGATATCGGGGGCTTTTTCGGCAGGAGCATATCCCTTTCCCTTTACTGTTTTTAAATGAACTATAACGCTCTCATCAAGCTTCTTCGCCTCACGCAGCAGATTTTCAACGGCAGAATAATCGTTGCCGTCAATAGGTCCGAGATATGTAAGCCCCATATTTTCAAAATAGTTAGAGCCGTAAAGCACACTCTTAAGCAACTTCTTGACACCTCGAACGGCTCTGTATAACCACCTTCCGATAAGCGGTATTTTACGCAATACAGTACCTGTCGCCTTTTTGGTCTTGAAATATCCGGGCTTTGTTCTGAGCTTTGAAAGATGCTTAGCGAAACGACCTATATTTTTGGATATAGACATCTCATTCTCATTGAGAATTATTATGAGCTTCAAGTCCTTACGACAGTTGTTGAGTGCCTCGTGTATCATTCCGCCTGTATACGCGCCGTCACCGAGGACGACTACTGTATATGCCGACGAGCCGTTAAGCTTGTCGGATATAGCAAATCCAAGACCTGCCGAGAACGATGTGGAGCTATGCCCCGCGCCAAAGCAATCGTGCTCGCTCTCTTCTCTGTTTGTAAAGCCGCTGATACCGCCCGACTGCCTGAGAGCATCCATTTGAGAATATCTGCCCGTCAGCATCTTGTGAACGTAGCTCTGATGACCGACGTCGAAAATTATATGATCGCTTGGCGAATCAAACACTCGATGAATAGCCATCGTCAGCTCGACAACACCGAGATTTGAGGCAAGGTGACCACCGTTTTTGGAGACGATCCGCACAAGCTCGCTTCGTATCTCCTCAGCGACCTCGGTCATCTTCTCCTTGGGAATAGCCTTGAGGTCCTGCGGAGAGGCAATATTATTCAAATATTTAACGCTTAAGTTCTGATTGTCAACCGTATCCACGTCCTTCGCCATTCCTTTCATAAATTCGCAAAAACACACGCGTACATATAATTATAGCACACATAATAAAAAAAATAAAGTCTTTTTTCCTTTTTTCTAAAAAAATCTAAAAACCGCATTGGAAATGAAAAATCAAATCCAATGCGGTAAAAAATTATTTTTTAATTAACACACAGAACCGTCCCCTGTGTTAACCTCCCCATAATTATATCAAAATTTTTTTGCTTGTTTTCATTCTTAATCCCTCGAGCACTTTTCCGCGTCTATGGCAAGAACGAGCATAAGGGCGTAGATTGTGTCGTTAGTGTCATAGACGTCAATCACATATGTATCTGTCCAATTCCAAATCTCCTTTGAAACAGTTGCAACTGTTTGACCTTTATAATCTACAATTTCATAATCCCACTCAAACCAGTTGCCGTTTACATTCCAACCCTTATAGTCTATGTTGAATTTTGGTTTAAAGAATGAAAACTCCTTATTTATACGGCCTGCGTAATTATCTCCAAGATACATCTCAAAAGACGGAAGCCAAGTAAATACCTTTTCTTTAATACAACCTATCTCGTTACCGATCGCATCATAGATGCGCAACAGATGCCCCCATGAAAACGCACCCTTAACGGTAAAAACGGTGTTCCCTGCCTCGTCGTATATATCATAACTGTCAAACCATGAGAAAAATCTTTGTTTAAATAAGAGCTTCATGCTGCCGATCTCCTTGTTTTTGATATCCACTTACCTCATTATATCATATTCGCATATTTGTGTCAATAAAAAAGCATTGGCAACGAAATCGTTGCCAATGCAAAAGCTACTATCAACTACTTGTTTTTTCTGTCATAAGAAGGATTGATAGCGTAGAAATTCTTGGAATCGAGGGTATCCTGAACCATACGAAGCGCGTCGCCGAAGCGCTGATAGTGAACAATCTCTCGCTCACGAAGGAACTTGATCGGATCGCGGACGTCGGGATCGTCAACAAGGCGAAGTATGTTGTCATAGGTAGTTCTCGCCTTCTGCTCTGCGGCAAGGTCCTCGTGAAGATCGGTAATTATATCTCCCTTTACTCCAACGTATTTCATATCAAACGGAACTCCTGCCGCTGATACGGGGTACGTGCCTACCGTATGGTCAACGAAGTAGGTCGCAAACGGAGTGCCCGCTATCTGATCGGGTGTGAGATTTTTGGTAAGCTGATGAAGTATAGCCGCCACGATTTCAAGATGTGCAAGCTCCTCAGTACCGATGTCGGTAAGTATTCCCGTCACCTTACTGTTGGGGCTTGAATATCTTTGGTGAAGATATCTCATTGATGCTCCGAGCTCTCCGTCAGGGCCGCCAAGCTGTGATATGATCACC
>JAZSNX010000231.1:0-3249 GCA_045536665.1 Eubacteriales bacterium | reverse complement strand
TTTTATAATTTTTTGCTTTTTATATTGGCGATATAAAAAAGCGGCTTCCCTGTTTAAAAGCCGCTTTTGACGCTTTTGATTTATTTTATGTTTTTCAAGACCTCGGGCAGAGCCGCCGCGATATCTGAGGCGATGGTGGAATATTCGCCGTGTCTTATGGCGCATACGTCCCCGCAAAGACCGTGTATGTACACTCCGAGGCAAGCTACCTCAAATGGCGTCATCGCGCCGTTCCTCGCCTGAGACAGTATACCTCCTATTATTCCCGCAAGCACGTCTCCAGAGCCGCCCGTCGCGAGAGCGCTGTTCCCCGAATCGTTTAAGTATACACGCTCTCCCCCGTCGGATACACGTGTTTTGTGCCCCTTGAGGACACAAACGAGACCGTGCTTTTTCGCGAGCTCGTATGCTGCCTTGTCGGGATACGCGACGATATCCTCGATGGGTGCTCGTGTAAGGCGCGACATCTCCGCGGGATGCGGTGTTATTATCTTGCCCTCGCAGTACTTAAACAGCGAAGGATTACGGGAGATAAGGTTGAGCGCGTCGGCGTCGAGCACCGTAGGCACATTCGACATGCGCAAAACGCGAGAAAGCACAAAAAGCGAGGCGCGAGAGACTCCCAAGCCACAGCCGCACACTACCGCGTCCGCGCGGCTGAGTGCCTTTTCTATATCCATAGGCGACGGCTCTTCTTCGTCGTAGGTGCTGACCACCGCTTCCGGAATAAGCGTTTGAATTATAGGCAAATTGATCTCGGGGGTCAGTATCTCCACAAGCCCAGCCCCCGTGCGCAGAGCCGCTACGGCGCAAAGATATGCCGCGCCTGCCATTCCACGCGAGCCGCAAACGCACAGCACTCTGCCAAACGTCCCCTTGTTCGAGTCCTGCGAGCGTCTGGGCATCCGCGAGATGTCCGATCTTGTATATGAAAACGATATTGATCCGTCCATTGAATATCCCTCCTTAAGAGTAGTTGTTTTTATTTTATCATATTACTGACAATAAGTAAAGTGGATAGCCGTCATTTTGTTGTAAAATTAAATAATAATCGCACAATATTCAAAAAAACTCTTGACAATAAAAGAAAAATAGATTATAATATGTATTGTCGCATTTTATGTCAAACCGTTTTTGTGAGGGCTTGGCGGTGCGGAGTATGCAATTTCGGAGGGAATATGGTCATCGACGTAGGTCCGCTTCTCAGAGGAGAGGTGCACAAAATTGATATCGACTATATGCTTGCTCCCGAAACGCTTTTCGGTGTTGAGTTCAGTGCCGATGCCCACGTAACGGGCTGTTTAACGGACAACGCGGGCTATATGCGCCTCGTGCTTCGTGCTGAGCTTGAATACACCGGCGAGTGCGCGAGATGTCTTGCTCCCGTACAAGGAGTTTTCTCTCTTGATTTTGAGCGCACCGTCGCAGCTGAGGGCGTGCTTACCGAGCAACAGCTTGAGGACGGATGGGACGAGTACGTTGTACTTCACGGTGCAGAGCTTGACGCGGACGAGCCGCTTCGAGAGGAGCTTATGCTCGGCTTTCCCAAAAAGCTTTTGTGCGAGGAGGACTGCCCGGGACTTTGTCCCAAGTGTGGCAAACCCTTACGCGAGGGAGACTGCGGTTGCCCGACAAAGGAAATAGACCCCAGACTTGCGATACTCGCAACGTATTTTGACAAAAAAGACGATAAAACAGACGGCAATTAAAAATATTAAAAATAAATTGTGTTCAACGCTTCAAGGAGGTGTAGAAAATGGCAGTACCGAAGAGAAAAGTATCAAAGGCTCGCAGAGACAAGAGACGCTCCAACGTTTGGAAGATCTCTCTCCCCGGAATGACAAAGTGCCCTAAGTGCGGTGAGGCAGTTCTTAGCCACCGTGTTTGCAAGGCTTGCGGTTATTACGGCGGTAAGGAAGTTCTCAAGACCGAAGAGAGCAAGTAATTGCTCGTGCCTTTGAGACACGAATAGAAAAAACGGCTCATTTGAGCCGTTTTTTCTTTTACAAAAATGCGTTACCCCCTTTTCAAAAGGCAAAAAGTGTGGTAGAATATAGGTGTTAGATTTTCGAAAGGAGTGCTTTTCGATGAAAACGTGGAGTACCAGACTGTTGGCTATACTGCTCGCGTCGATATTACTTTTGTGCGCTATCGGCTGTGACAAGGACAATGGCGGAAACACCCCCGACACCCCGACCGACGGGAATGTTAGCAATGAGGGCGAGGATAACGGCGGCGCAGACGGCGCAGGGGAAGAGGAAAAGCTGGACTATTCAAATGTCGTGCTTTCCGAATACATAAAATCTATCGAGTATAAGGAGCTTGAGATATTACTTGAGAGCGAGTCTGACTCAAAGCAGGACGCTGTCTGGGAGGCAATCCTTGATTCGGTTGATATAGAATTTTACCCTGTTGAGCCTGTAAGGTATTATTTCAACCAGACCAAGCGACTTTATATGGAAGCGGTTGGAAATAATGAGGACGACTATTACAGACTTCTCAAAAGCAGAGGTATCAGTGAAAACGATATGCTTGATGACGCAAGGGCGTTTGTTAAAGAGGATCTCGTATTCCTCTATATAACCGAGGCGGAGCAGATAAGCGTATCCGATACCGAAAAGCAGGAGCTTTTCGATAAGTACGTTGACAAATACGTCAGTGATTACGGCTACAAGAGAATATACGTCATAGCCAACATGAGCGAGCTTATATATGAATCTATGCTCTACGATAAAACAACTGAGTATCTTATCCTCAACAACAATTTCATAGTAGTTGACGATAACACACCTAACTATTAAAAAAACAAAGGACAAAGAGAAAAGGCTGTACCCTTAAGGACAGTTTTCAAAAACACGGCATATCTCGAAAGAGGTATGCCATGTTTTGCATTTGTGTCCACAAATGCAGTGCTTGTCAAGAAAATTGACAAGTCATAGGTGAACAAAAAAAGGCTCCCTTGTGTAAAGGGAGCTGTCAGCGAAGCTGACTGAGGGATTGTTCCACGAGGTGAACAATATATTCACAAACGCCTCGAAAGTTTTTATGTATTTCCGCATTGGGTATTCTGATAACTGCCAAACCGTATTCTTCAAGAAAAGCGATTCTTTCTCCATCATATTGCTTTCCTTTCTCGGTATAATGCCCCGAGCCGTCAAGCTCTATAACGAGCTTTGCCTCGGCACAGTAAAAATCTGCAATATACTTTCCGAGAACCTTTTGACGAGAAAATCGAACAGGGTAGGTACG
>JAZSNX010000016.1:0-4336 GCA_045536665.1 Eubacteriales bacterium | reverse complement strand
TTTATTGAAGATGACAATATTACAGGACAATACTTCAGCTACGAATTTGACCGTAATTTGGAATCGCTATTGCAAATAAGCGGTGCTGATAGCATCAAAGGTATTGTTTTGGGGCGATTTGAAGAAAGCTGCGGTATGTCCATCGAAAGAGTCTGCGATATTATCCAAAATAAAATCCCTGCCAATATTCCTGTGATTTTTGGAGTTGACTTTGGTCATATTTTCCCAATAACAACCTTTCCTGTCGGCGGAAAAGTTTGCTTGACTGCGAGCAACAAAAACGTAAGCATTAACATAATTACTCACTGAATGCGAATATTACAGATAAAAGTCTATAAAAACTTATATGCAAAACATGGTATAGATTACAATATAAAAGGAGATAAAACATGAACGTATTGATCAAGAAAGCAGAAAAAGAAGATCTGCCGATCTGCATTCGTTGATACTACTATAATATTTCAAAAATAATCAAAAAAGGTATTGACAAAAAACAAATTATGTAGTATAATATAACAGTCTTGAGCGAGAGTTTAAGACTTTATATTTGCCGGCTTAGCTCAATTGGCAGAGCAGCTGATTTGTAATCAGCAGGTTGCGGGTTCGAGTCCCATAACCGGCTCCAAACAAAATCCGCTTTCGAAAGAAGGCGGATTTTTGTTTGTATTATTCACTTTTCATCATTCATTATTCATTTATCAAAGCGGATTTTGAATGAATAATGAAGAATGAAGTCGCAAAGCTAATGAATAATTGATGATGTGATCGTTCAACTACGCAAGGTTATGAGCGAGCAACGTGAGCGGGTCGTTGGGTTTAAGCAGGGTAGGTGAAAGCCAAAATAAAGAACTTCTAACGGGAACTTGACACATTTTTTCTGATGTGTTACAATTTGATAGGGTGTTGATTTATGAAAAAATATGGTCGTATATTAATTATTCCGATACTGCTTGTTCTAATATGTCTTTTGATGCAGGGGTGTGTCGGGAATGTTTTGGGAGGACGCAATCAAAGGGAGATGGGCCAATATACTTCTTTTCTCACGGACGGAAGCAAAGAGTATGTTTGGTACAACCTTGCTTTTGAAGATGGATACGTACAAGTCACGGATGATTCTTTTGAATTGTGTGATGCAGACTTAAGCGACGTCGTTTTATCGGAGTCTGAGAGTAAAATAGAAGTTTTGTTATCGGGTCAAGCCAATGCAGCTTTTGGAAATGATATTGATGCTAAAGAAGGGTATGAGTATTTGAAGGCGCAATTGGTAGAAAACATCGAAGGATGCGAGGATTTTGAGGTTATTATTTTAAGGAATGACCAATGCATTTATGGTGCAGTTAATTGCTACAGCAGATCATCGGGACGCTCGGGGAATTTATTGTCCAATGAAGATTTTGTGAAATCATATCTTTTAGAGGTGGAAAACGAAAAGATAAAAATTACAAAAGATATAGGAAAATATGCAGTTTTGGCGTTGAATCAATCTCATTATATAGCATACACTGACAAAATATTTTATTCTATCGATAAAGAAACCAATCAAAAAATTGAAATATGTCGAGATATATGGTGGGATAATGGACCGACGTTTTATAGTGCTGTAGATGTGAGCTTTGTTGATGATATTTTTATGTTCTGTGGGTTTAGGGGCACGACTTCTAATACATATGGAACTGTTATTGTGGGAACGATCAACGGAGAACACATAGAAACGTTAATAGATGATAAAAAGTTGTATTAGGGTTAAATTCTGTTGGATCAACTCACAAAAAAGCACTTGCTTCGGCAAGTGCTTTTTTCAACGAAATTCGCCTTCGGCGAGTGAAATATGGCTTCGCCATGTGAAATACGTCTGCGGGGGTGTGAAATATTCCAGGCGTTAATCCGGGAAAATCCATTTTGACAATTCTTTTGTTGAGTTTTTTTGACATCTGTGATATAATCTTACTATAATATCCGGTTTGAATTGAGGAAATAATATGACCTACGTTGAATTTTTTGACAAGCCTGCGAGCGAGAATATATGCGCGTGTCTGACCGATATCCCCGACAGAGTGATATATATCGGTGATGACCGCAAGCAAATGGAGCGTCACATCGCAAATTACGAAAAGATATTCTCAGGTCGCGGCTATAATATAGAGTTTTCTTATAAGTCTGTGTCAAAGAGCAATCTTGATTTTGCTATTCGCGTGATCTCCGAGATAGTTGAAGCCAACGACGACTGTGTGTTCGACATAACGGGCGGCGAGGAGATCCTCTTGCTCGCACTCGGGATCGTGTGTGAGAGATACAAGGACAAAAATATTCAGCTACACAGGATCAACCTCCGACACGGCACCGTCCACGACTGCGACAAGGACGGCAACACCATTTACAAAACTCCGCTTGCGCTTTCGGTAGAGGAAAACGTGCGTTTGTTTGGCGGAGAGGTCGTGTACGGTGACGTCGGCGGCGAAGACACGTATAAGTGGGAGCTTACCCCCGATTTTCTGAAGGACGTTGAGCTGATATGGAGCATTTGCAGACAGGACGTCCGCGCGTGGAATGCTCAGCTCGGCGTTTTTATGGAGATCGAAAAGGTGGGCAAGGTCTGTGAGGACGGTCTGACTACGGTAGCCTCGCGCGCAGCGGTTCTGAACCGGTTAAACAGTGAAGGCAGGCTCAAAAGGATCGAGGACGTGCTGGAGCCGCTTTTAACCACCCGTCTTCTTACCCATTATGATGACTCGGACGAAGACAACGTCACTATTACTTACAAGAACAAACAGGTAAAGAGATGTCTTGTCAAGGCGGGGCAGGCTCTCGAAATGAAGATATTTACCACCATAATGGAATTAACGAATGAGGACGGCTCGCCCGTATATACAGATGCACTCAACGGAGTGGTGATAGACTGGGACGGCGACGGAGAGCGCGGCTTGTACGACACCGAAAACGAAATAGACGTATTTCTTATGCATGGAGTTGTGCCGGTGTTCATTTCCTGCAAGAACGGATATTTAAGCAACGAGGAGCTTTATAAGTTGAACACGGTAGCAGAGCGTTTTGGCGGAAAGTATGCGAAAAAGGTGCTTGTTACCAATGCCATAGACGAAATGAAGGACGCAGGAAAATATTTGTGTCAGAGAGCTGCCGATATGGGCATAGCTGTTATAAAGAATATTCAGGATATGGACGATAAGGAGCTTGCTAAAAAGCTAAAAAACGTATGGCAGGCACCTGTGATACAGGCATAAGCTTACGGCATAAGAAATATAATGCTTGCGGGCTGTTGTGCCAAAATTATTTTACGGAGGAATTTATGTATACGCCAAATCCGATAGATACGAGCGGAGTGGAGCTTCCCGCAGAGCTTCTTGAGCTTACCGAGAAAATTGCTGAGAACGTACACGAAAACTGGTCGCTTGCAAGGATCGCGGACGGCTGGTGCTACGGTCCGAGCCGAGATGACACAAAGAAAACGACGCCGTGTCTGGTGCCTTATGACGAGCTGACCGAGACCGAAAAGGAATATGACCGCATCACAGCGCTCCAGACGTTAAAGCTTATAGTGGCACTCGGTTATAAGATTGACAAAGAGTCAGATTGATTTAATGCCTCCAACCCGGATGCTTTTAGGAAAGCCCGAAACATACAAAAGTGGGAACAACGTCTGCAATATTTTCCGCATTTTTACACCCTTTTCGGAGAGTTTTGTGAATACTATCACAAAAGTGTACTAATGTCAATGTGAAACGGCGACTTTTTTAGTCGCTTTTTGGCTTGACAAAAGGGTGTGAAAGTATTATCATAGTCAATGGATTAATAACACTCGAAAATATGATTTTTTATTCGGAGGAAACAAAAATGCAGGCACTTTTAAGCTTATCAATAGCTTTGTTTGCGGGACTTATGCTCTCGAGACTTGCAAAGCTCGTAAAGCTCCCTGCCGTTACCGCATATCTGGTAGCGGGTATTGTGATAGGCCCCTACCTTCTCGGCGCACTCGGTATCAAGGGCCTCGGCTTTATCAGTATGGACGATATAAAGACCTACGGAATCATTCCCGACGTTGCGCTCGGCTTTATCGCTTTTTCGATAGGAAACGAGTTCAGACTGTCACAGCTTAAAAAGATAGGACGTCAGGCGACGGCCATCGGAATTATACAGGCGGTCTTCGCCACGGTACTCGTTGACGCGGCGCTCATCGGACTCCACTTCCTTATGCCCGACAAGCTTCCGCTTCCCGCGGCAATAGTGCTCGGTGCTGTCGCTTCGGCTACTGCTCCTGCGGCAACGCTTATGGTCGTTCGTCAGTATAAGGCAAAGGGTCCGCTTACCGACATATTGCTCC
>JAZSNX010000229.1:0-18771 GCA_045536665.1 Eubacteriales bacterium | reverse complement strand
TACGGCGGAGAGGGAACAAAGCTTTATTCCACGACGGGAACACACCTCAAGACCGAGTGTATCCGACACGACCTGCATCTGCTTGACGCGTCTGTGCGCCATCTCGGAACTGATATAAATTACGTGGTTCTTGAAAATCTTTACGCGTATCTTGAAAAGCGCGTAAGCTTCTTCTTTAACACACCCGTGGAGACGGTGTCGGTCATTGACGGCGGCTACGAGATCAAATGCAAGGACGGCTCGTACACCTGCGAGAAGTGCATTATATCCGTCGGCAGAAGCGGAAGCAAGTGGATGGAGAGAATATGCTCAGAGCTGAATATCCCAACGAAGTCAAACAGAGTTGATATCGGTGTGCGCGTTGAGCTCCCCGCGGCTGTTTTCGCGCATCTTACCGACGAGCTCTACGAGAGCAAGATAGTTTACCGCACAAAGGAGTACGGCGACAAGGTGCGCACGTTCTGTATGAATCCCAAGGGCGCAGTGGTGAACGAGAACACGAACGGAATTATAACAGTTAACGGTCACAGCTATGAGGACCCCTCAAAGCAGACAGAGAACACAAACTTCGCGCTTCTTGTCGCGAAGCATTTCTCCGAGCCCTTTAAGGATTCCAACGGCTACGGAGAGTCTATCGCGCGACTTAGCAATATGCTTGGCGGCGGAGTTATCGTGCAGCGCTTCGGAGACCTTATCAGAGGTCGCCGCTCGACTGAGAGCCGTATAGAAGAGGCATTCATAACGCCTACGCTCAAGGCGACGGCGGGAGACCTCAGCCTTGTGCTTCCCAAGCGAATCCTTGACGGCATTATCGAGATGATATACGCGCTTGATAAGGTCGCTCCCGGTACGGCGAACGACGACACTCTGCTTTACGGAGTTGAGGTCAAGTTCTACAATATGGAGGTCGAGGTCAACGAAAACCTTGAATCTTGCCTTGAGGGACTTTACGTTATCGGCGACGGTAGCGGTATTACCCACTCGCTCTCTCACGCGTCCGCCAGCGGCGTTTACGTGGCGCGAAAGATAGCGGAGCGGTAATTAAGAAAGATAACAGCGTAGCTGTGAGGTATCACGGCTACGCTGTTTTGTTATCTTATAAAGTTTGTGTATGCGCGGGACTCCTTTTCGGGAATTCCGTATTTTTCTTTTCCGAGAGCTATTGCTCTTATCAGGAATGACATATTGTTCGCAAGCGTGCGCATCGTCTGAAGACCTTCCTCGTCCTCCTCAGCCTCGTTTAATTATAAGTACCTTCATTCAGCCGTTCCTTTTGTAGCTTTATCTATCCTTGGGATTCAAACCGACAGCGGCAAGGAAGCGCTCGGCGCTTTTTATATCCTCGCTTGAATTTTCCGCGTTCTCCTTGATCTCGCATACGGATCTTTCTATCCGTTCCTTGGACAGCGATTGAAACCAACGCACTACCCAAAAGACGGGAGTCAGCCATTTGTGCTTTTTAAGCACGGGATATCTTCGCTTAAGCAGATGGTACGGCAAAAACAGCCTGTAAATAAGATTTTTTGCTTTTCCGCCTGCCTGTGCCTGCTCGAGTATGACTCGGTTGGATATCGTTCCGTACACGCCGCCGCCGAACAAAAAGCGTTCCATACTGAGCGTAAGCTCCGTATGCTCCTTGCCCTCAAGCCACACGTCTATAAGCTGATATACGTTCTTCTTGAATACCGTAAGCTCCGCTTGCTCACAAAGAGCGTCAAGCTCTTGCTCGTTATATTCAAGCGCTTTTCTGAGCAGCCATATGTCAAGGAACGGACGTATGCCGCAGCCGCCCGATATAAAATGATAGGACATATGAGCAAGCAGATGATACATAAGAAACTCGGGAGTCTGACGTTTCTCGCAGCTCTTGCCGTCAACTGACTCGCAGTGCTCCCAGACCGTGTTCAAAACACGGTCTATGTTGGCTATCTGCTCTGTTATATTGTAATGAAGCTCAAGATGCACGTTCGTTGGTGAAAAGAACGAAACGTCGTGGAAGTTCCTGCCTTTTTTCGTCCAGCCACGCTCGGTCAAAAGCGCTTCGGCGTGCTCAAGCTCGCTCTCGCGGATAAGTATATCTATATCACAGCTCGTCCTCAGCCAAGGCTCTTTGTAATACGAGCGTATGACCGAGCCCTTGAGAGGTACGAACTCTATGCGCTCGTTCTCAAAAAGCTCCTTCAGCTCATCAAGCACAAGCTGAGTTTGCTCATAGCGCCATATCGCCTGTATCTGCTCTCTCTGCACCTGTAAGTACAGCGCGCTGTCTTCCTTGACGATGCCGTTTTCGTACAGGGCATACGCCAGCACGTGTGCGAGATCGTGTTTTTTTGCAAGCGCAAAAAACTCATTCAGTTGTTCGTTTGAATAGCTCGTATCCGCGTCAAAATGCGACTTCCCATCGACTGTTGATAATAGCGAAAAGAGCGTTTTTGTTGTTTTTTGTTCCATAAATGATCCTATTTTTTAGTGATAAAATCCTTATAGTATTCTGTCAACACAGCCTCGAATTTGGGCATTACAAGCTTCATTCCCTCTGCGTTGAGGTGGCTGACGTCACCCGGCTTTATGCAGTACTGCGCTCTGAAATCCGCGCTCGTCATATCAACTCCCGAAACGGCGGGATCATTCGCCATAATGCAATAAACTCCCTGCGCGTCCGCAACCTGCTTCATAGCGTTTGCGTAGACCGCCGAGCCGCCGTAGGGGCTGTTATGCGTAGAAGTATTCTTATAATTCCAATTTGTTATGCAGACTATCATAGCATCGGGATACTTAGCTTGAAGTCCGTCGATAGTCACGTTTATAGCGCCCATAAAGGTCTTTGTGTCGGTGCTCGTGACAGTTCCGAGCGGCACTTGCTGCATATAGTCGTTTCTTCCGCCCTCAAGCAAAACTATGTCAGGAGAATTATCGGGCATCTGAGTGTAACGCTTGCATATGGGATTCTGATTTACTCGGTCGGATATGGTCGAGCCGCCAATGCCGTAGTTATTCATTTTGATATTATTCTTCTTGGCAAGCAAGCTGAGCCATATCTGCTCTTCAGGCAAGCCCTCACCTGCAAAATAACTGTCGCCGATGGCGTTTACGGTAAGCTCTTTGAGTCCGTTGAAGGGAGTCTCCTCCGTATTGTCCACACTCGGAGTCTTTTCGTCATTCGTGGAGTCTTCTCCGTTCTCTGTGGGCGTGTCGTCGGTCACCTCACCGCCTGCGTTATCATCGCAGGAATAAAGAGAAAGGCAACCAAATATCAATGCCACGGAAAGAATTGTTATCAAAAAGCGCTTCATAATAATCTCCTTAGTATTCTGTCTTTCTACCATTCTACCATATTTCCGACTTGTTTTCAAGTGGATTGTTACATTTTACTTGAAAAAGTCGCTCGCTTGTAGTATAATGGATACAATACTTACGGAGGCGCGAAAATGAGCTTTGAAAAACTTGAGAGCTATATGAAAGACAGGCTTTATGCCGACGGATCTATCCCCGGTTGTGATATCATAATAAAGCAAGGACATAAGACGCTGTTCAGAGCGCAATACGGTTATGCGGACGTGCAAAACAAGACGGTGGTTGATAGGGATTCGCAATACTGTCTTTATTCCTGTACGAAGCCCGTGACGGTTGCGGGAGCTATGAGGCTTGTTGAGGAGGGAAGACTCGAGCTTGACGCTCCCGTGTCCCGTTATCTTTCGTTTTTTGCCGATGTCTTTCTTTTTGTTGACGGAGAAAAAAGAGCACCAAGAAAAGCTATAACTGTACGCGATCTCTTCACTATGACGGCAGGCTTTAATTACTGCTTTACGACTGAGCCGATGAAGGAGTTCTTCGCGAGAAAGGGGAAAAGACTTCCCACTACCGAGCTTGCTCGTGCCGCTGTCGCTTCTCCTTTGGAGTTTGAGCCGGGTGAGCGTTTCAGATACAGTATGTGCCACGACCTGCTCGGCGCTGTCGTTGAGGCGGTATCGGATATGCCGTTCGGAGAGTATCAGAAAAAGGTGATATTTGAGCCGCTCGGTATGGAAAGGACAGGCTTTTTGACAATGCTTGAAGAGCCGCCGACTCTGCCGCCTTTGTATGGCGTTGACGTTGCCACCAAAGAGGTCGTTGCGGAAGACAGGATATATCATCACGGTTTGCGTACTAACTACGAAAGTGGAGGCGCGGGACTCATATCCACGGTTGAGGACTACTCGAGGTTTGCCGATACGATGGCTTGCGGCGGTATGTCGGCGGACGGTTATCGTTTGCTAAAACCCGAAACAGTTGCTCTCATTCATTCCGAGCAGCTTGCGAGCTTTACCGTAAATTCCGCGTTTACCTGCGCGGCAGGCCCCGGATACGGCTACGGACTTGGAGTCAGAACGCTTGTCAATAAGGACAACGGTCAGCGTAGTCCTCTTGGAGAGTTCGGTTGGGACGGCGCGGCGGGCGCTTACGTGCTGATGGATACGAAAAATAAGCTGTCGGTATTCTACGCTACGCACCTTTTGCGTTGGCCCGCGCGCCTCGGCACGCTCCACGCTCCCATACGCGACCTTACGTACGAGTGCCTCGGTCTGTAAATACCGACAAAGCCAACCATTTCGCAGTTGACATTCGGACGCTTATATGGTATAATATAACGTGATCTATGAAAACAATTTTGAAAGGATAAAAACATATGAAAATTCTCGTTTTGAACGCAGGCTCGTCCTCTCTCAAATATCAGCTCTTTAATATGGATAACGGAGCTGTGCTTGCAAAGGGTGCTTGCGAAAGAATAGGCGCGGGCGGAACTATCACGCATAAGCGTCCCGACGCAGAGCCTTTTTATCAGGAGCTCGATTTCCCCAATCATTCTGCCGCGCTTCGCCGCACGCTTGAGTTGCTTTGCTCCGCTGAATACGGCGTTATATCCTCTATAGACGATATAAGCGCTGTCGGACACCGTATCGTCCACGGCGGTAAGATGTTGGAGTCGTGCATAGTTACAGAGAGCGTTATCAAGTATCTTGAGACCATCGTTCCGCTCAATCCTCTGCACGGACCTCCCGCAATAGCGGGCATCAAGTCTTGTGTCGAGCTTATGCCGAACGTTCCTCAGGTGACCGTTTTTGATACCTCGTTCTATTCTACCATTGAGGATTTCAGATATATTTATCCTATCCCCTACGAGTTCTACGAGAACGACAAGGTGCGCCGCTACGGCTTCCACGGCACGTCCCACAGATTTGTAAGCTACGAGCTTGCGAAGGTCATGGGCAAGCCTATCGAGGAGCTTAAGATCATCACCTGCCATCTTGGTAACGGCTCGTCCGTAACTGCTGTTGAGGGCGGTAAGGCGATAGATACGTCTATGGGCTTTACTCCTCAGGAAGGCGTAGTTATGGGTACTCGCTCGGGAAGCATCGACCCCACCATCGTAACCTACCTTATCAAGAAGGGCTACACTGCCGATGAGGTCGACAACATTCTTAACAAGAAGAGCGGACTTCTCGGAATATCAGGACTTTCCAACGACTGTCGTAACGTCACCGAGGCGGCGGCAAACGGAAACAAGAGAGCGGAGCTCGCTATCAAGATGCTGACAAACAGCATCAAGAAATATATCGGCTCTTACGTTGCCGAGATGAACGGTGTTGACGCTATCGTGTTCACAGCGGGAATCGGAGAGAATCAGTGGAATATCCGTGAGAAGGTATGCGAGAATATGAGCTATCTCGGAATCGAGATAGACGTAGAAAAGAATAAAAACTTCGAGCGCGGAGTTCCCTTTGAGATAAGTGCCAAGGGAGCTAAGGTCCGTACTTGGATCATTCCCACCGACGAGGAATATATGATCGCGATAGATACGCAAAGACTTGCGACAAAGTGATCGCTGTTTTTAAGGGAGCTTCTTCAAAGAAGCTCCCTTTGATATTGCCGCTCTTTATGGGCAAATAAAAATACAAACACTTATCCACCGAAAATATTGACACTATGATATAAAGTCTTAAAAGTTCTTGAAGGGAGCTTGAGGGGAACTTCTTACAAGAAGCTTCCCTCAAAACATATGATCATAAAAACGAAAACGGGTTGAGCGGCTTCAACTAATGGTTGCTTGACTTGCTTGCGGCACTATGCTATAATGGAGCTAAGGAAAGAGAGGTGTGTATATGAACGTAAAACACAACATCAATTATTACAAAAAGAGCGATACGATGAAGCTTGTTGGAATCGCGCTTGCCCTTGTGGGTTTTGCCATGCTGTTCTTTGGATTTGGCTGGATATCGTATATTCTCGCTACCATCGGACTCCCAACGGGAGTGGTGCTGTTCTTTGTTGGCTCTGCGGCTCGCTCTTCCGAGGCCGATATAGACGAGTGTATAAAGCGAGGAAGTGAGGGGATGGAGGTCGCGCTTGAGGACGACAGGCATTACGCCAAGCGTATTATCAAGCATCAGCCGCCCATAACTCTCGAGGGCTACGAATACGACGACGATCTGATGTTCAAAAAAGCGAAGAACGGCTCTGTAAGATCCTCAAGATATACCAAGGCAATCGTCTACATTCTTTCAGACAGGCTTTACGTCAGCGAAGGAAGCATATATCTGACTGAGGATAGGGTAGATAAGCGCATACTTGAGCTCGGATACGAGGATATATCAAAAGTGGAGATACACAGGGAAGAGAAGAGCGTAAGCTTCAATAAGAAAAGCTTCGCCGTAAAGGTGTGCAGATTTGAGGTGTACGTCAAGGACTCGGTCGAGTGGTCCGTGCCTATGAATGATGACGTTGGAATAGAAAAGACGATCGAAAAGCTGAATTTGATGATCGAAGAATTTAAAAAAGCAAGAGAAGAGAACTCTTGAAAGAAAGCTCCTTTTATATAAAAGCCGAGGCGCATCCGCAAGGATGCGCCTTTGGTTTGTCCCAACAACCACCAGCAGTGCTGGAGGCATTAAAAAGCTTTAGCTATGCGTAGAAAAAATACCTCCTTTGATGTATATTACGTTGATATAGTAGGGTGTAATAAAAAGGTTATTGAGCAGTACATAAGAAATCAGTTACAACAAGATTACGAAGAAGAGCAATTGAGTATAAAAGAGTTTGTCGACCCGTTCACGGGTCAGCCGGTAAAAGAGGGCAAATAAATTAAAGCCCCTTTAGGGGCATGCCTGTGAAAGTCGTGCGGTTGGCAGACTTTTCGACGAGCCTATAGGCTCAGCCTGTGGTCTTGGTTTTATAAAAAACATTTTAATATTCGCATGATGTTTTATTATAAAAATATCAAAACACCCATTATAAATAAGGATAATTAAGAGCTTATTTGCTATTGAAAAATATAACAATATTATTATGTGTTTAAATAAACATCACAAATATTGGCGCGGAGATCAAGCGAGAGATAGGGGCGTGTTGACATTTTTTTAAGTGTGTGGTATACTAATTACACTTAAGTAACAGTATATCATAGGATATGTATCCGGAGGTTTTTATATGAAGGAAGCTTCTGCCGTATCTTCTCCTCAGCTTAAATGTAAACAGCTGTGCCTCGGCTATGACGGCAAGGAGATAGTACACGGACTTGAATTTGAGATAAATGAGGGCGATTATCTTTGTATAGTCGGCGAAAACGGCTCGGGTAAGTCGACGCTCGTAAAGACTGTGCTCGGCTTGCTTGCGCCGATACACGGAAGCATTGAGCTTGGAGACGGGCTTACACAAAAGGATATTGGATACTTGCCTCAGCAAACGCTCGCTCAAAGGGATTTTCCCGCGTCTGTCCGCGAGATAGTTTTGTCGGGCTGTCAGGCGAGATGCGGCAGACGCCCGTTTTACGGTAAGGATGACCGTGAGCTCGCGGAGACCGCTATGCGCAGGCTTGGCATTGACAAGCTTGCGAAGCGGTGCTACAGAGAGCTCTCGGGAGGGCAGCAGCAAAGAGTATTGCTCGCGAGAGCGCTTTGCGCGACGAGAAAGATGCTATTGCTCGATGAGCCTGTTTCGGGACTTGACCCGATGGCTACGGCGTCTATGTATGAGCTTATTGATGAGCTCAACGCCAATGACCGTATAACGGTCATTATGATCTCGCACGACATAGCGGTGGCGATGCGCTATGCTACGCATATCTTGCATATCGGTGAGAAAAACTTTTTTGGTACTAAGGACGAATATCTTGAAAGTGAGCTTGGACGCGCGTTCTATTCCGTAAAGGGAGGTGACGGCGATGCTTGATAAGCTTTTGACCTATCTTGAGTATCCTTTTATACAATATGCCTTTGTGACCGCTGTGCTTATAGCTCTTTGCTCGGCGTTGCTTGGCGTTACGCTTGTGCTCAAGCGCTTTTCGTTTATCGGAGACGGACTTTCCCACGTCGCGTTTGGCGCGATGGCAGTGGCGGCGGTCGCGGGGATAACGCAGGAGATGGTGTTCGTTATGCCCTTGACGGTTGCTTGCGCTGTTTTGCTTTTGAGGACCGGCAAAAAAGCGGCGCTCAAGGGAGACGCGGCGATAGCTATGGTGTCTGTCGGCGCGCTTGCTCTCGGATATCTTCTGATGAGCGTGTTTTCTCCGTCGACTAACATTGCCGCTGACGTGTGTTCTGCGCTGTTTGGCTCTACCTCGATACTTACGCTGAGCTCCGCGGAGGTATGGACGTGCGTTATCATCTCGATCATTGTTGTAGCGATATTTGTGCTGTTTTATAACAAAATATTTGCGGTTACATTCGATGAAAGCTTTGCAAAAGCGTCGGGTACAAGTGTTGAATTTTACAATCTGCTCATAGCTGTTATAATAGCTGTCGTAATAACTCTCGCGATGAATCTTGTGGGCTCACTTCTCATATCGGCGCTCGTGGTATTTCCCGCGCTTTGCGCTATGCGGGTCTTCAAGAGCTTTAAAGCGGTCACTGTGTGCGCGGCTGTCACGTCGGTCGTGTGCGCGGTCGCGGGGCTTGTCATATCCATACTCGCGTCCACGCCCGTGGGCTCGACTATAGTGGTCGTGGATATAGCGGCGTTTGCCGTTTTCTGCTTGATAGGTGCTGCGCTCAAGCGCTCTTGAGGCGCTTGATGAATGAAAATCAAATAAATATCGGGGCAAGATGAACGATTTTTGAATTGAAATTAAAGACCGTGTTTGATAAAATACAGGAAAACAAAAGTAAATTGGAGGCAAAAAATGGCTGAAATAATTAAATTTGACGCTCCCGCTCCGCTCTCTCTCGTGCCTGCGTTCGTTGGCAAGGACGGTGTGAGCTTTAACGACTGCGGCGACGGCTATTATATGGCGTACGTCCCGTCGGTAAGAGCTGAGGAGTTCGCGGATTATTGCGCGCTTCTTGAAAAAGACGGCTTCGTAAAAACGTATGATAACTCTATAAAAGACAACGTTTTTTACACCTACGTAAAGGATGGCGTTACGGCTTACGTTTACCGTGTCGCACATTGCTCTGAGGTGAGAATAGTTGTCGGTACGAACGTTCCCGCGCTCCCCGAGAAGAAGAACGTAGCAAAGGTATGCGAGCCCTTTGTCGCTCAGCTCAACTCCAGCCACCCCGTGCTTCAATTGGGTGAGGGAATGTCATATGTGGTACGTGTCGAGGACGGAAGTTTCATAGTTATTGACGGCGGCTATCGCAGAGGCTGCTTTGCTAAGGTAATATACGAGCTGCTTGTTGAGACTGCGCCCGATCCTGAGAATATAGTCATTTCCGCGTGGTATTTTACACACGCACACGGTGACCACGCAGGTGCGTTCCTTGATTTCGGAGAGATGTATTTTGACAGTCACGTTAAGATCGAAAGATTCATCTACAACTTTATCGAGAATCCCGAATACTGTGAGAATTTTGAAATCGGTCTTGCTCCTCGTGCAAAAGAGGAGATGGATCGCTTCTGGTCTGATGCGGTGCGTTATGACAAGGTGAATGCGGGACAAAAGTTTTATTTTGGTGATACTTGTCTTGAGATCCTCTTCGGAATTCAGGACTTTATGCCGAGAACTATACCGAACGAGGCTGACGCAACACCTAAAACTCCTAAGAAGGGAGATGGAAACAACCTTAGCGTTGTTGCGAAATTCACGTTTGGTAGCGGCAAGACTTTCTTTGTAATGGGAGATACCACCACTATATGCTGTAACGAGATGTGCGCGCGCTACGGAGACTATCTAAAGAGCGATTACGTTCAGATGTCTCACCACGGACTTTCCAGAGAGACACCCAGAGCGCGTAACGGCACAATTGAGATATACGATATGATAGGCGCTGACGTCGCGCTTATGCCCTGCTCGGTCGAGAGAAGCGGCGTTCGTCTCGAGTATCCTGTAAATGCGCATCTTGCCAAGAACGTAAAGGAGCTTTACGTGGCAGGAGCCGGAACTAAAGTGATATACGTTTAAAACGATTTTTTAATAAGGAGCTTCCGACGGGGGAGCTCCTTTTTTTAGTCGTTTTCTTTGCGTGGCGGAGTGCTTTGGGGGTACATCGGGGTTGTGTTCGTGCTATGCGCTGCCGATCGTTGTGATAGGTGAAAAAATCGTTAAAAAAATATCATTCGCAGGACCTTTTTGCATATTTAACATAAATACAAACCTGCTTTTGTAGCATTTGACAAAAAACCACATATGCGTAAAAAATCAAACAGGCGTGCCGCGGAAGTAATTATATATATTTATAGAAGTTACATTTTTCCAAAAGCACGAAAAATTGGGGTTAAAAACAGGCGTATGAACAAAAATCAAAGTTATTTGTGCTCAAAATGAACGGATTTCAAATTGAAATAGTTGGTTAAATTTGATAAAATACTTATATAATAATTGAATTATTTCTATTGGGCGTGTGAGCGCCCAAATTCCACCCTTATCAAGGAGGTCTCTATGAAAAAGAGAATTGTATTGTTGATTGTCGCGCTGCTTTGCGTTGTGCTTTTGCTTGCGGCGTGCTCTAAAAAAGAAGACGACACTCCCGACACGACTGTGGATGATGTTGTTCTCGTTTCTAACGGTGAGTGCAAGTTCGTTGTTGTCGGCGACGCGTCTACGACCTATATTAACGGCTTTGTTACAAACGCAAATAAACTCCTTGGAGCGACCCCTGAGGTATACAAGACACTTGAAGAAGCACCTGCCGATAAGGTAAAAGTCGTCATCGGAAACCCCGAAGCTTTGGGCTTGAACGACCAGATCTCCGCCGTTCCTTACTTTGGATACGCTATAAAGGCTGTGGATGGAAATCTTTACGCGTTTGCGTATGATAATTCCATTCTCGGTGAAGCTGTAGGTTTTCTCCGTATGAGATTCGACGAATTTTATGCTGACGGTAATCTTACGTTTGCGGGAGATTATTTCCAGACCAAGATGACTTCTTCGGCGTATTCCGCGGGCGAAGCGCCTTACCTTGAAGGCGGCGAAAACGCGAGAATATTTGATTGCGATGACGGATATCAGATGGTTCTGCTTGAAAAGGTAGAAAAGGCAGAGTTCGAGGCTTACGTTTCCAAGCTTGCCTCTTCCGGATACTCGCTGCATTCCGAAAACAATATGAATGGCAACCTTTTCAAGACCTACACGAAGGACGGCATTATGCTCCATACGTATTGGGTCGAGTATTCAAAAGAGGTCAGAACGATAGTCGCGAAGACCAATCTGCTCCCCATAACCAGCACTAGTGGCAACAATTCGCTCGTCACACCCTCCATTCATCAGCTTAGGAGCTTGGTCAAGAACGAGCAGGGCGTGCTTGACGGCGGTCTTGGATTTGTCATTGAGCTTGCCGACGGCAGATTTATAATCATTGATGGCGGTAGCGAAAACGAAACGGACGCGAAGGAGATATACAATTATCTCAAGCACGCGGCGAACAACCCCGACAAGATCGTTATCGCTACATGGTACATATCTCACTTTCACGGTGACCATGGCGGTGGATTTGAGGCATTTGCCAAGAAATACGGTAATGATTCCACCATCAAGCTCGAAAGCATTATGTATAACCAGTGTATGACTCCCGCGCAGACGGTGTATATCAATCCATCAAACCATCAAGCTATTTTGAAGGCTATGGGAGTTTACTATCCCTCAGTTCCCGTGTATAAGCCCTTGACGGGTCAGAAGTACACCTTCTCTACCACCACGATAGAGATACTCTACACTATGCCTGACTTTATGCCGAACGTTATCGGTCAGGAAGCGGATTTTGAAAAAAAGGGTGAGGACAACGGTAACGGAAACGTGCAGACGATGGTCTCTATGATAGATATCGTCAATAATGCCGATAAGAATGATAAGATAGTCATCACGGGAGACACTACCAAGGACGCTTGCGATGAGATGGTAGCTCGTTACAAGACTTATCTCCAGTGCGATATGGTGCAGGTATCTCACCACGGTCACGGAAGCGATTCAACCGATCCTAAGCAGTACGCGAGAAGACTCAACTCAACCAAGGAGTTCTATCAGTACACCAATCCCACCATCGCGTTCTGGCCTACGTCGATCGCTAAGTACAACGAGCGTAAGGTCCATAGCGTGAATGTTTATCTCGACGCTGTCATCAGCAAGAACAATGGAACGAGATACATCGCCGAGAACAGTACGAACAATTCGAATACTATCTATTTCTACGTTAACTAACATTTAACGACCCAAAAAGCTCTCAGCCATTATGGCTGAGAGCGGAAGGTCGATGGAGTTTTTCCTGTTTGGTTTTTGAAGAAAACGTAAAAGTAATATTCGTTTTCAAAGCCGCATTGCGTGGCTATCTCCTTGATCTTGAGATCGGTGTTGGTGAGCAGGTCGATCGCCTTTGATATACGGCAGTTGACTATTACTTGATGCACCGAAAGTCCAAGATTTTGCTTGAAATCTCTGTTGAGCTTAGAAAAGCTTACGTGGAAGACGTTCAGAATATCGGCGGCGGTGTTTATCGAGGCGATGTTCTGATATATGAAGTTTAGCACTTCGGTTATATAGTAATTTGACTTACCTGTGTGAATGCGCTTTTCCTTTGGCACCATACGAAAGAGCGCATTCACAAAGGTAAGAAAAGCGGTCTTTCTCTCGGGCTCGGAGGCGTTCTCGTCATCTATGAGCTTGAGGATAGAATAAAGATACTCGTTCTGCTCGTCGTCAAGAGGGAAGATACAGTTTGTGTAATCCCTGAAATAGCTTGAGGGGAGTAGCTGCTCTACGGTCGACTTTATGAGATTTTCACTGAAGAAAAGAACGTAGCACTCGAAGAAAAGATTCTGCTCGGTGGGCGCCATATCGTGAATGGTAAAGGGCGCGCTGATGGTCACGTGAGGTGTTGATATCTGAACCATTTGGCTGTTGATAGTCACGTTTTGCTGTTGATGCTTGTGACTGTAATAGATCTCAAAGTGGGGATGATAATCATGGTGGTCGGAGATATACGACAGGTCAATTATGTTGTGGGCAAGCTTTAAGAGCGAGCCGTCTGAAAGCCTGTCTCTGAAATAGTACTTCATAAAGCCTCCTTTTGGACTGAACTTTGATTACTGGTATTTTATTCCGTGATACAACGGAAATACACCGAAAAAACTTTCAAAAATGTTTTTCGGCTTCATTATAACACAAAAAACACCATATTGCAATACATATCGATAAAAAATTTGCGAAGGAGACAACGATATGAAAAAATGCGTAAGAATGATCTCAGTACTTATTGTAATGATGATGCTTTTATCTTCGATTCCGCTTTTTGCCTATGCGAACGGTGTTGATGCCGATGCTGACGTTATCACGGTAGGTAACGGCGGAGATTATTCAACGATCGCCGCTGCTATCAGCGATCTGACGGCAAACGGGCTTGATGGCAAGACGCTTAAGCTCGTAAGCGACGTTAAAGTCGCTTCGACGAAGTTTGAGTCAACAAGCGCGACAGCTCCTGTGATAACCGTCGACGGTGACGGACATAGCGTTACGATGAGCACGGGCTTCGTTTGTATAGGCGTAAACATTACGTTTAAGAATATTAACGCGACTCAAGGCGCGCCTAATCATCCTTTTATATACGCGAGAGGAAATTCGTATGTAACGGTTGAAAACTGTACTACGAACGATTCCTTCAACTATGTTTTCGCTCTTAACACGGCAGGTAACTGCAATATCACCGTTACATCGGGAAATTACTCCGCAAAGCAGAAGATATTCAGTATCGACGCGTATAACAACGGCAACGCTGCCGCTAATACCGTTAAGATAACAGGCGGATTTTTCAACGCGGGCGACGGAACGATCGCCGCTGTCAGCGCTAATACAAAGCTTATAATAGAGGGCGGAATCTTCTATACGGAGACTAAAGCTCCTATGATAGTGGATACCAAGAACTTTGTTGCGGGCAGCACCAATAAGGCGAGCGTTACCGTTTCGGGAGCGTCGTTTATATATCCGATTGACGGAATGGGAATGTTCGGAGAGAATACGGAAGTAAAAGTGGCGGCTAATATGACAGCCGACGCTACCACAAAGCTCTTCGCTATAATCGAGGGCTCGACCGATGGAAAGGCTTATATGGGACAGGGCGCTACCACAAGCGGCGTATACTCATTCCCTGAGCTTACGACACTTGGCGCTGTTACCACAGAGGCTACGCTCATAAACGGAAATGAGGGAGTCTTCGCCAAGGCGTATATTAAGAGCGGAAAGAATTTTCTTATCAATTCGGCAGACACGCTTAAGTTTATCGATGATCCTTTGTTTGACGGAGCTATCGTGGTGTTCAGCGCTGACTGTACGGCGACTGTGGATTACTCGAAGGCAAATATAACAATAGATAAAAACGGATATCTCGTACCTAATGTCACGAGCACTACGGGCATAGCGAGAATTCGTTCCGATCTTTCGGGTGCGAGAATGTACTGGCAGGCAACAGGTGAGAATGAGCCTCAGGGAGAGGAAACCTGCAAGGTAAGATTTGTGGTAGGAATTAATGGCGAAATTTATAAGGCAGCGGGTCTGCTGTACACGACCGATCCTACGAGAGCAAATGCCGCAAACCTTGTTTATGAGACCGATTCCGAATACGGAGAGAGTGTTAAAATTTACAAGACTGACGGTTATTATACGTCCATACTCGCTAAAGGAGAGACTGTTGAGGCTATAGAGCTTGGCGGTCGTGCGTTGCTCGTTCTTGACGCGGGCGAATACACCGCTGAAGATATTACTAAGCCGATATACGCAAGAGCGTATCTTGTTGACGCAAATGGAAACATCACGTATACCGACATAAAGCAAGTAAATATTGATACGAACTTTGCCGGAGCGGGAGAGCTGGTTGACACATATAGGCTTGATCAGGGTCACTCAATGGCTCTTTACGCGAAGACGAGCAGAGCGGGCTTTGACGCTAAGTGCGCGGATCTCGTGACAGACGGCTACACGCTCAAGCAAGAAACGGTATTAGACGCGAGCGCTTACCGCACGTACTATAAAGAGAGCGACAACTCGATGTGTCATATCTACTGGGCGAATTACAACAAGCAAATGAGAATCACCACGGCTACGACGGATAAGCTTCCTATTAATAGTATAAGCGGAAACAACGACCTTTGTACCGCGAAGCTCATCACGCTTCAGGGCGGCGACGAGCTTGGAATGGTGATAAGACTTAACGACGGACGCTTTATAGTTATTGACGGTGGAAACGATAACGCGGGCAACGGCGAGGAGATATATAACATTCTCAAGGCAAACGCTCCCGATCCCGACAACGTAGTTATCGCCACATGGTATATAACCCACGCTCACGGCGACCATCAGGGCGGCTTCTTGGATTTCGCCAGAAGATACTATCAGGATAGCACCGTCACGCTTGAGTCGATAATGTTCAATCAGCTCAATAACGGTGAATATATCGATAAGGGAACAACGTCTAACAGCGTGCTTTCATATCGTGATAGCTACTATCCCACAGTTCCGGTGTATATGCCTCTTACGGGTCAGAAGTACACCTTCTCCAAGACCACGATAGAGATACTTTATACGATGGCAGACTTCCTTCCCAATAAGCTGACTCTTATGCCTGACGGCTCAAGTGCAAACGCCAACACTCAGACAATGCCTTGTATTATAGATATAGTAAACGACGCTGACTATGACGACAGGCTCTTCGTTATGGGTGATATGGTAGTGTACGCGTGTGACGACATCTGTGACAGATACGGTAACCTTATCGCTTGCGATATCGTTCAGGTATCACACCACGGACTTTGCATAGCGCCGTACGCTACGCCGGGATATAGACGAGATAACTCCACTGAGGAGATATACACGCTTATGAATCCGACAGTAGCTTTCTGGCCCGGCAAGGAGGATCAGTTTGAGAACCGTATGACAGGTCCTGTTAACATTCACCTTGCGGAGATCATAGGAGGAAAGGATAAATTCCTCAAGGCTTGGGAGCAGCAGCACGTGCTTGAATTCAAGCAGGCGACCTGACCCAAAGCAATGAAAGCGGCTACTTAATATTGATAACATCTTTCCTTTCGGAAGAATGATAATTTTTGTTCTCCCAAACCCCCCTGCCTATCCGACAAGGCGGGGGATGGCGCGGGGAGCGCAAAAGAAAAAAGAAAGAAAGTCATTTAGGCGCTGGGCTGACCTATGCGCCGAGGCTATAAATGAAATGAAGCAAACGGAGGTGCATACGAAATAAATACTTTTAAAGCAACCACACGTATTTCCCAAAATTCAAAAAAACAAAAAATTAAAATTTTTAAACTTGAAAGGAGTTTAATTATGAAAAAAACACTTAAATTAATTGCGGCAATGCTCGTACTCGTTATGACATTCGCAATGGTACCCGCATTCACAGTATCCGCGAACACGGATAGTTCCGCGGACGCAAACACAGTCCTTGTCGGCGAAGGTCAGACCTATGAGCTTATCTCCGCAGCTATCACAGGACTTGGCACTGACATCGTTGGTAAGACAATTAAGCTTACAAGTGACATCGCAGAGCCCAGCTCCATAGGCGTGTTCAATACCGCTACTTATGGTAAGCTCACTATCGATGGTGACGGTCATACCATCACGCTCAAGTCTGCGCTTATTGCCAAGACAACTACAAACGGCCAGTTTGCTGAGATTACGGTAAAGAACTGTAAATTCACACAGACGGCAAAGAACCATCCCCTTGTTTACGCTCGTGTAAACAGTGATATTACTTTCATTGACTGTTACACAGACAACACGTTCGATTATGTATTTGCTCTCCATACTGACGGTAACGGCAACATAACGATCGAATCCGGATACTATGAGGCAGCTCAGAAGATATTCAATGTCGATATGTATAACAACACGTCTAAGACGAAGAGCACAGTTGTTGTTAACGGCGGTACGTTTGTAGCTAACGGCGGTAATATCGCAAGCGTCAGCGCGAACACAGAGCTTGACATCAATGGCGGTACTTTTGTTACAACAACAAAGGCTCCTATGATCGTTGATACAAAGGTAAGCCCCGGCTCTGGCACAGCTTCTATGGCTAACATTTCCGTTTCCGGCGCTTCCTTTGTCGTTCCCGTTGATTATACAAGTATTTTCGCAGAGACAACAGGCACGGATCTTGTAACCGTTAATATGACGGCTGACAACACAAATAAGGTATACGCAGTCCTTCCCGTTACGGCTGAGGGTACTTCTTACTATGGCGGTAACTATACCTCAGGTACAGGCTTCCCCACCTACGCAGATAAGCAGAAGACTATCGCAGCTGTTGATGATGGACTTACACCCGTAACTGAGATTACAGATGCATTCGCGACCGCATATCTCGCAAACGGCACAAAGCTCGCTGTTAACGCGGATATTATCGTGGCTATGAACAACTCTATGTTCAACGGTACAACTATCGTTTTGACAGCTGACACCAACGTAACTGTGGACCTTGCTAACGCAATGGTTCGTATAATCAAGAACGGCAAGAACGCTCCTAACCTTACAAGCTCCAACGCGAATTCTTTGGTAATTGAGGCTTTCACCACCAACTTCAAGAACGGTACAACAGGTATTCAGACAAAGACAAACGCTGACGGAACAGTTTCTGCACGTGTTATCGTTCCGATAGCAAGCCTTAACTACAGCAAGGCAGGCGTAGTATGGACAAAGGGTGAGGCAACCGACAACCTTAAGTACAACAACCTCGGCAAGTACGCAGAGGGCGTTGCGGCTGTTGAGACCACCGACGCTTACACAAGCTTTATCGGAGACGGCATGACCTATGAGGCAGCTCAGTGTGGCGGTAACGCGCTCGTAATTCTTACTATCGACGGACTTGCAGCAGGCGATACCATAAGCTTCAAGGCATACGGTATCACAGCAGCAGGCGCAGAGTACACAGAGGCTCGCACCTACACTATCCCCGCAGCTCAGTAATTTACTTAACGTAAATATTCCTCTCGGCGGTATTCCCGCCGAGAGGGCAAAAATAAAAAAGAGGTAACACAATGAAGAAAACGATTATCAGAGTTCTTTCTCTGGCGCTCGTTCTGCTTACGATGCTCTCTATGTTCGCGGCTTGTAAAAAAGATCCGAACGGCGATAAGGGTGGTAATGACGGCAACACGCCCACCGACCCCAACGCGCTCCGTTACAACGGTGAAGAGATAAACATCCTCGGCAGAGAAAAGACGTCCGAGATGGAGGAGTACTTTGAAAAGTACGAGGACGTAGCTGGACATACGGTCAACGAGGCTATCTACAACCGTAACGTCTATACGACCGACTCTCTCAACATCACAACTACTTATAAGAAGACGAGTGATGCGCAGGCTGTT
>JAZSNX010000094.1:0-5964 GCA_045536665.1 Eubacteriales bacterium | reverse complement strand
GCAAAGTCTACCGATATTGCAATTCTCGTTGTTGCTGCTGACGACGGCGTAATGCCACAAACTATTAAAACTATTAACCACACAAAGGCGGCAGGCATTGATATCGTCGTTGCGATTAACAAGATGGATAAGCCTACGGCTAATCCCGATGCTGTCAAGCAGGAGCTTACAAAGTACGATCTCGTTCCCGAGGAATGGGGCGGAGACGTTATCTGCGTTCCCGTATCGGCACTTACCGGCTTTGGTATCTCCGATCTTCTTGAGAACGTGCTTCTCGTAGCAGAGGTCAAGGAGCTTAAGGCTAATCCCAAGAGACGAGCAAAGGGTATCGTTATCGAGGCGAAGCTTGATAAGGGCAGAGGACCTGTGGCGACGGTGCTCGTTCAGAACGGTACGCTCCATAGCGGCGATATAGTTATCGCGGGAACGGCTGTCGGACACGTAAGAGCAATGACTGACCATAACGGCAGAACGCTCAAGGTCGCTGGTCCTTCCGTGCCCGTTGAGATAATCGGTCTTGCCGAAGTGCCCTCATCGGGTGACGAATTCAACGTCGTTGCGGACGAGAGAATGGCAAGAGAGCTTGCTGATCAGAGACGTGAGCAGGCAAAGGAAGAGGTGTTCAAGGCAAACGCGAGAGCAAACCTCAACGACCTCTTTGCTCAGATATCCGATGGCGTAAAGCAGCTTAATATCATAGTTAAGGCTGACGTTGGCGGCTCTGCCGAGGCAGTTAAGCAGTCGCTCGAGAAGATATCCAACGACGAGGTAAAGGTCTGCGTTATCCACGCGGCAGCGGGCGGAATACGCGAGGGCGACGTAACCCTTGCGGCGGCATCCAACGCTATTGTCGTAGGCTTTAACGTTCGTCCCGATAAGGTCGCTCTCGATAGCGCTGAAAGACAGAACGTCGAGATACGTACCTACCGTGTCATCTACGACTGTATCAACGAGATAACCGACGCTATGAAGGGTATGCTCGCTCCCGAGTTCAAGGAAGTACTTCTTGGACACGCCGAGGTCAGACAGACCATTCACGTGCCGGGTGTCGGAACTATCGCGGGCTCGTATATTCAGGACGGTAAGGTCACACGTGCTTCTATGATACGTGTCGTCCGTGACGGTGTCGTTATATTCGAGGATAAGATCTCCTCGCTTAAGAGATTTAAGGACGACGCTAAGGAAGTTGCTCAGGGCTACGAATGCGGTATCGGTCTTGATAGATTCAACGATATCAAGGTCGGCGACGTTCTTGAAGCTTATATTATGGAAGAAGTCGCGAGATAAGTTAATATAGGAAAATATGCGGGGGAAGCACCTTTTCAAGAAAAGGCTACTTCCCCCGCACCCCTATCTCCAAAAGCTTAAATGTCTTTTTGAGTTTTTTAGGGGAGTTTGAGGGGTGCTTTCTCGAAAGAAAGCACCCCTCAAAATATATAACGCTAAACTTACTCATATATGAATATTAACGCCGTTGACCTCGACCTCGCCGTCGGCGCGGATGAGTATGTATTTTACACCGTCGATAATGCGTGTTTCGATGACGCCCGCGTTGCCCGCGCTCACCTTGACCTTGACCTCGGGCGTTTTTACGCTGAAGGTCTTAACGTCGGCGATATTCTTGGGATTGAGACGGGCGTCCTTGCCGAAGCTCTCGTCGTATTTCTCGCGGAATTTCTCTACCTTTTCCTCGGATACTCCGCTGTATGAAAGCATCTCTCCGATATCTGCCTTGGTAAGCACGGGCGGCTCTTCTATTTTTTCAGCCTTGTGCTCCTCGAGCATATTATTTATGTGAGAGTGGACGGTGCGGACGACCATCATATTGCAGTCCTCGCCTGTCGTTTCCTCAAGTATCTGCGCAAATGTCTCCTTCTGAGTTTGAGCGGGCATAGGAAGCTCGGACTTAAAGAGAGCGTCGACCGTTGCCTCGTGGCTGTCGTTGAGCTTCTTTGTATAGTAAAGAGCTCCGTATATATTGGCGCTCCTGTCATCAAAGGCAGGGAACATAAAGCCAAGCTCGGGCGCGCCAAGCACCGTATCTGCCGCCACCGTGCGGAAGCACTTGCCGGGCAGATAGTAGCTGAGCGTTGCCTTGCCCGACTTTGCGGGGCAAACACTGCACAGAAAATAGTTGAATACCTTTGAGGATTCGAGATCGTCCTCTCCGTTGGCGGTCTTTGTGAATACGTCATACGCGTCGTATGCGAGCAGTATAAGGTAGCCGCTGTCGGTCTCATATGTGCTGATTATCTTGTCGTAAAGCTTGTGAACGAGCTCGTCGTCCCCAAGCTGAGTGCTTCTGAGCTCGGTGAGCAGCTTGTGCTCCTCGCTCTCCATTACCTGCTCTGTTGAAAACTCTATATCAAGCAGATTTCTGCCTTGAGCACCGGAGAGGGTCTTCTTGAGTATCTTGAGCATCGCGTCGGCATCATCCTCGGGCATCATGCCGAGACTCTGGTCGAACTCGGAGATCATCTCCCCCGCCTCATTTACAAAACAGCCTCGAATGTGGCTGATGTTACTTTTATCCGTTCTGAATCTGCGGCGTATCTCCGCAATTTCCTTTTCTGTCATTTTTGTGTCTCCTTATCGTTTTTTAGCTTGAATATTATACCATATTTGTTTGCCACAGCGCAACACCTTTTTTGAGAATATTTTTTGAATTTTGGTAAACAATAAATAAAAATATTTTTGGAGGGTGATCTATGAGCGAGTGTCAAGGGGCGGAAAAGCCCAAGGTGAGAGTCAGAAACTGTACGGAGGATATGCTAAAGGACCTTAAGTGTGAGCTTGAAAAGCAGACGGAAAAAATGCTATCGGCGGTAAAAAAGGTCAAGGGAGCGCAGTTGAGCGCGTATCTTACAAAGACGGTCGACGGCTATGCGAAGCTTTCTTGCGTGGTCTCGGAGCAGCTTGAGGGTAAGGAGAGCTGCGGTATAAAAGAGATGATAGCGAGGATAGCCTCTAAGATAGACGTCGAGATGAACACAATAATAGACGACAGCGACGAGCGTATAGCGCAGATGCTTATCGAGGATATCACCGTTTCAGTGACGGACATAATAAGACTTGTGAGGGATTTTGAAAATTCCAATTGCTCAGAGAACGCGCTCAGACTCGCAAGAGAGACAGTCAGCTTTGAGGAGAGAGCGGCTGAAGAATTGAAGGCTTTTCTTTGAGGTGCGTTTTTTTACAAGACCGTGGCAAAATAACACCACGGTCTTTTTTGCTTATTATAGTGATATTTTTTAATACTGTATTGACAAAAAAGAGCATTTGTGATAGAATGTTCTTGTAAACATCGGAATGTAAAGAAAAAATGATGTGTTGATATTTTATATTAAAGATATAGAGGTGAAAATAATGAAAAAGTTTGATATATCCAATTTGATAGTATCGAAAATTTACGACGTATATAGCTATACACTCAAGGAAGACACCGAGGGAAGCGCCATTTCACGCAATGCTATGCTCATCTTGAAGCTTAAGGGAGTGTCGGAATATACTGCCCGAGGCAAGACCTACACAGCTGACGAGAATACCATTCTCTATATTCCCGCGGGCGTGGAATATTCACTGTACGTTGATAGGGCCGGCGAGTGCATCGTTGCCGAGTTCGACGCTACGGGGGATGACGATGCGCAGGTTTGTGAGTTTATAACGGGCGGAGACTCCGAGATAATAGCGAGCGCCAAGAGCGCGCTTCATTATTGGAAGCTCAAGGGCCCAGCGTATCACTCAAAGTGTCTCTCCGAGCTTTATTCGCTTATTACTCAGATATCTACCGTTCACTCCTATACGTACTCACTTGCGGGAAAATATCCGCTCATACATAAGTCGGTCAAATATATTGAAAGAAACTATAAGAGAGAGGATCTCTACACCCCCGCGCTTGCACAGATGTCGGGAATCGGAGAGACCTACTACCGTAGCATCTTCATATCCGTCTTTCAAGTGCCGCCCGCAAGATACATTCAGAATTACCGAGTAGAGAAGGCAAAGCAGCTTCTTGTAAATTCAAGCGGCAGTATCGAGGAGATAGCGGCGGCAACAGGCTTTGCGAATTCCTCGTATTTTTGCAAGGTATTCAAGTCAACTACCGGACTTACGCCCACCGAATTTGCCGCAAAAAGCCGAACTGTTGGATAAATATCCCCGCCAAAGAGAAAAATAAAATAAAAAAATTTAAAAAAGGTATTGCAAAACGGAAAATTGTGTGATATAATAACCTATGTTTGTGAACCGATGTCAAAGAACATCGGAATAAAAGAAACGAGGTATTAGTAAAATGAAATCCGGAATTCATCCTAATTATGAAGAGTGCGTAATTCGTTGCGCTTGCGGCGAAACAGTAACCACCAAGTCCACAAATGGCAGCGAGATGAGAGTTGAAATTTGCTCCAAGTGCCATCCCTTCTTCACAGGCAAGCAGAAGTTTGTTGATGCAGGCGGACGTGTTGACAAGTTCAAGAAGAGACTTGAGAGTGTCGGCAAGTAATTTGGATTTTGATGACTTACAAAAAGAGGACGGATCACGCGAGAGTGTGCAATTCCGTCCTCATTTTGTTTTTATTGGAGATTTAGTGTATGGAAGAAAAGAAATTTAACGGTGAGCAAGACAGAGCGGTGCTCGTCGGAATAGTAACGCAGAGAGAAACGCAGGAGCAGGTAGACGCGAGCCTTGATGAGCTTGAACGTCTGCTTGATACGGCGGGGGGCGTATGCGTCGCGAGATTGACGCAGAATAAGGAAGCGCCCGACGTAAGGACTGTCGTGGGAAGCGGAAAGGCGGCGGAGCTTGCCTATCTTTGCTCCTGCAACGACGTCACGCTCGTTGTGTTCGACTGTGAGCTCTCTCCCTCGCAGATAAGAAACCTTGAGGATATCGTGGGCGACGAGGTAAGAGTCATAGACCGCTCGATGCTCATACTCGATATTTTTGCGCTCCACGCCGTAACCGGCGAGGGAAAGCTACAGGTAGAGCTCGCTCAGCTCAAATATACAGCCCCCCGACTTATGGGAAGGGGAACAGAGCTTTCCCGTCTTGGCGGCGGAATAGGAACGAGAGGACCGGGTGAGTCAAAGCTTGAGACGGACAGACGTCATCTTGCCCGCAAGTCGGAGGCCAAGCGGTCTTAGGAAGACAAACCAAATGATCAACTCCTTGGCTCACAGAACGACATGGCTACGATCCGACTTGGGGAACAGAGCTTTCCCGTCTTGGCGGCGGAATAGGAACGAGAGGACCGGGTGAGTCAAAGCTTGAGACGGACAGACGTCATCTTGCCCGCCGTGTTCACGCGCTTCAGACGCAGATAAGCGAAATGGAGAAAAACCGCAAGACAATGCGCGCGGCAAGAGAGAAGAACGGCATACCCGAGATCGCCATAGTCGGATATACCAATGCGGGAAAATCAACGCTTCTCAACAGACTTACCGATGCGGGCATACTTGCCGAGGATAAGCTGTTTGCCACGCTTGACCCGACCACGAGAAAATTTACGCTCCCCTGCGGAGAGCAGATATTGCTGACGGATACGGTAGGCTTTATCAATAAGCTTCCTCACCACCTTGTCAGCGCGTTTCGCTCAACGCTCGAGGCGGCGTGCTATGCCGACATACTGATGATAATAACCGACGCGTCGGACGAAAAATTCCGTGAACAGCTTGAGGTCACCGAGCAGCTGCTCGCGGAGCTGGGCGCTTCGGATAAGCCGACGCTTTACGTGTTCAATAAGTGTGACAGGGGCATCGCCGAGCTTGGTAAAATAGGAAATGCCGCTCCCGAAAATATAGCGTATATATCCGCGCTCACAGGGCAGGGAGTGGGTGAGCTTGTCGAGAAGCTTGAGGGCATCGTGCTTGCGGATAAGAGACGGGTAACGTATCTCATACCTAACAGCGACGCGGGAGCGCTCAACGTGCTTTATAAGAACGCGACGGTTGAAAGCGTGGACTACG
>JAZSNX010000139.1:0-4393 GCA_045536665.1 Eubacteriales bacterium | reverse complement strand
CCTTCGTTATTGCTGAGGGCGGCAAGCCCGTTGGTACTGTCGAGGACGGCGACAGCGTTATCTTCTACAACTTCAGAGGAGACCGCTCCATTGAGATATCCAAGGCATTCGACGCACCCGCGGGTGAGTTTGACAAGTTCGACAGAGTTCGTGTTCCCGCAGTTGTTTACGCGGGAATGCTTGAGTATGACGGAGACCTTCATATCCCCAACAGATACCTCGTTTCTCCCCCCGAGATAACCAACACGATGAGTGAGTATCTCACTCTCACGGGAGTTACACAGCTCGCTATCTCCGAGACTCAGAAGTACGGTCACGTAACGTATTTCTGGAACGGAAACCGTTCGGGCAAGTCCTCCGACGAGCTTGAGACGTACATTCAGATCCCCTCTGACGTTGTTCCCTTTGAGCAGAGACCTTGGATGAAGTGCGCTGAGATCACCGACAAGCTTATCGAGTGCATTGAGAGCGGAAAGTACAAGTATCTCAGAGTTAACTTCCCCAACGGAGATATGGTCGGTCATACAGGCTCGCTTCTCGCTACACGCTGC
This sequence comes from Eubacteriales bacterium, assembly GCA_045536665.1. Lineage (GTDB taxonomy): Bacteria > Bacillota > Clostridia > Oscillospirales > CAG-272 > HGM12713. The sequence continues at coordinate 3,842 of JAZSNX010000139.1, read as the reverse complement.
TCTATGGAAGCGCTTGACCTTCAGCTTGCGAGAATCCTCGCTGTTCTTGACAAGGTAGGCGGTGTCGCTCTTATCACTGCTGACCACGGAAACGCTGACGAGATGTACGAGATGGACAAGAAAACGGGTATGCCCAAGGCAGACAAGAACGGCAAGTACAAGGCAAAGACCAGCCACACGCTCAATCCCGTTCCCTGCATCATCTACGACAACGTAAGTGCTGACAAGTACACGGTAAAGGCAGACGAAGGACAGTTCGGACTCTCCAACGTTGCCGCTACTATGGTAAATCTTCTTGGCTACGAAGCGCCCGCTATGTGGGATGAAAGCATTATAAAGTTCTAAAAAAAAACGAAAACACCCACCGCTACGGCAATAACCGTAAGCGGTGGGTGTTTTTTATTTAAGTGTAAAGGTTTTTGTGAGTATGAGGTTATCCGCGTGGCCTGTGGAGATCGTGAACTCACCGGGCTCGGAGATAAAGTTGCAATCCATATCGTAGAAGCGGAGCATAGGCTCGCGCACCTTGAATGTGACTGTCTTTGTCTCGCCTGCCGCAAGGTCGATCTTCTCAAAGCCGATAAGCGACTGGATAGGACGGATAGTTGATGCTACAAGGTCTCTCATATAGAGCTGTACGACTTCCTTGCCCGCAACCGCGCTATCGTTCTTGACTGTTATCTTGACCGTTATCTCGCCGTCTGCCGTGAGCGTGTCGCTATCAAGCTCAAGGCTCTCATAAACGAAGTTGGAATACGACAGACCGTGTCCGAACGGATACAGGGGCAGATTTCCGCAGCCTATATAGCTCGACGCATAGCCCTGATGCTCGTTCTCGGGCTTGGTCTTGGGACGACCCGTCATAGGATGGTTGTAGTATATAGGACACTGGCCTACTGCCTTCGGGAAGCTCATGGTTATCTTTCCGCACGGATTCGCGTCGCCAAAGAGCAGTCTCGCGACAGCGTTTCCTCCCTCAGTTCCCGGGAAGAACATATCAAGTATAGCGGGGGCTTTCTCGTCAAGCTCTACAAGAGCCAAGGGTCTGCCGTTGAACAGTACTACCGCCGCGTTGTCGTTGACAGCGAGCACCTCGTTCGCAAGCTCCTGCTGAACGCCTGTAAGACCTATGTCTATACGGCTATTGCCCTCGCCCGCGTACTTCTGGAACTCACCAAGGCAAAGCACGACCGCGTCTGCCTTCTTTGCCGCCTCAACTGCCGCCGCAAAGCCTGACTTGTCAAGCTCGTCTATCTTCTCGGAGCAGCCTCTCTCAACGATCACCTCAACATCGGGAAGCAGAGCCTTTATACCCTCTGCAATCGTTACGCAATCCTCGTCCTTACCGTCACACGCCCAGAAGCCTCTTATCTGATTGTTGTCGGCAAAAGGACCGACAAGCGCGATGGTCTTTATATCCTTGGAGAAAGGAAGCACGCCGTTGTTCTTAAGCAATACCGCGCACTGCTCTGCCGCACGGCGAACTATCTCTCTATGCTCGGGGCAAAGGCAAAGCTCCGCCGCCTTTTTCGAGTCTGCGCCGTGATAGGGGTCTTCAAACAGACCGAGCTCCTTCTTGAATTCAAGCACCTTGAGTACCGATTCGTCTATCTGCTCCTCGGTGATAATTCCCTCTTCTATAAGCTCGGGAATATGCTCGTAGTAGGATATCGACATCATCTCTATATCACAGCCGCTCTCAAGCGCAAGTCTTGCGGCTTCCTTCATATCAGCGGCGATACCGTGCTTGACCAGCTCTCCGACAGCGTTATAGTCGCTGATAACAACGCCGTCAAAGCCCCACTCCTCGCGAAGCACCTTGTTCATAAGCCATTTATTGGCAACAGACGGAACTCCGTTGAGCGAGTTGAAGGAAGGCATCACCATCTTTGTTCCAGCGTCGATACAAGCCTTATATGCGGGCAGATAATATTCACGGAGAAGTCTCTCGGATATCTCAACCATATTATAGTCTCTTCCCGCCTCTGCTCCGCCGTAAGCCGCAAAGTGCTTTACGCAGGTAGCGATATTATCGTGGTCGGATATGTCGTCGCCCTGGAAAGCCTCGACCTGTGCCGCTCCCATAATTCCGTTGAGCATTGGGTCTTCACCGCAGGTTTCAAGCACTCTTCCCCAACGCGCGTCACGGGCATAGTCTACCATAGGCGTAAACGTCAGCTGAACGCCTGACGCGCTCGCTTCCTTTGCCGCCATACGCGAGCACTCCTTGACAAGCTCGGGGTCAAACGACGCTCCAAGCGCCAACGGAATTGGGAAAATAGTCTTAAAGCCGTGAATAACGTCCATCATAAAGACGAGCGGTATGCCATGGCGATTTTTAGCCATATAGTCATCCTGTATACGCTTCATCTCATCAGCGCCGTGGAAGTTGAGAACGCTACCCATATTATACGTTTCTTTGCTGGCAAGCTTCCATCTCTCGGCAGGGCCTGTAATCTCTGCCACTGTCTGACCGAAAAATACGGCGTTGAGCTGAATGAGCTGTCCTATCTTCTCCTGAAGAGTCATTTTAGAAAGTAATTCTTTTACGTCAAAATTTGATTTAGCCATTATTTTCTCCTTTTCAAGTTAAAAGAACTATCATAACTATTTAATTATATCATATAAATCACCTAAAATCAAGCATATTCCAAATATACCATTTTAATTTGGTGATTTTTTAGCGCAACATAGTACTTTTGTTTTGTTTGTTCATAAAAAATCAACATTGTAGATGTATAATTATCTATATATGATTTAAGGAGAAGCATTATGAAATACTATATTCTGCATAATCCCTTAGCTGCTAACGGCTCAAATATTCAAAAGGCGCAGGCTCTTGCCTCCACGCTCGACGGTGAGTGCGAGCTTGTTGACATCACCTATATTAAAGGCTATGCCGAGTTTTTCGCAAGACTTGAGAGCGACGACGTTGTCGTGCTCTGCGGCGGCGACGGTACTATCAACAGATTTGTTAACGATAATGAGGGCATTGACATAAAGAATGACGTTCTCTATTATCCCTCAGGCACGGGAAATGATTTTCTCAAGGACGTTGGCAAGGATAGCTCTGTACCATTCTCTATCAAGGAATATATAAATGATCTGCCAACAGTTGAGGTAAAGGGCAACGTCTACCGTTTCATTAACAACGTAGGCTTCGGTATCGACGGCTATTGCTGTGAGGTCGGAGATGAGCTTAAGAAAACGTCCGACAAGCCTGTAAACTACACAACTATCGCAATAAAGGGACTTCTCTTCCACTTCAAGCCCGCAAACGCGACTATTTGCGTTGACGGTAAGGAATATTCCTACAAAAAGGTGTGGATAGCGCCAACTATGAAGGGGCGCTTCTACGGCGGCGGTATGATGCCCACTCCCGATCAAGACAGAAACGCGGATAACGGTGAGCTCTCGCTTATGGTATTCCACGGTTCGGGAAAGCTCAAAACGCTGCTTATATTCCCCTCACTTTTCAAGGGTGAGCACGTAAAGCACACTAAATACGTTACCATACATAAAGGACACGAGATGTCCGTCAAGTTTGACAAGCCCTGCGCGCTTCAAATAGACGGCGAGACTATCCTCGGTGTTGAAAGCTACAAGGCAAGCTCAAAGGTGCTTGCAAAGGTATAAAACAAATAAAAAGACCGCCGTCTGATCACCGACGGCGGTCTTTTGTTGTGTTCTCTGCAAAATTACTCCTCAACAAAGATTGGCAATTCGATATACGATCTGTCAAGGAAAACAGTATTCTTTGCAATTTTTGAGGTCGTCTGTGTGGAAAACGCGCCCTTTTGATTGGTATGAGGCACATAGTGAGGAAACGCAGATGAAGAAAT